>JAJYGW010000154.1 GCA_021790615.1 Actinomycetes bacterium
GATGCCGGACGCGCCGATCAAGTTCGAGGTGGTGGCGATCAGCTTGTCGACGAGCGGGACCGCGTCTGCCGGGTCGCCCTTGGTGTCCACGGGCACGATGTTGACCTTGTGCCCGTTGATCCCGCCGGCGGCATTGATCTCGCTGACGCCCGGGTAGACGCCGCCGTCTGCGGCCAGGCCCTCGAACGACACAGGGCCGGTGTAGGCGATGACGATCGCCTCGTTGAGCGGTCCCTTGGCGTTTGTGCTCCTCACGGCGCTTGCCGCGGTGAACGAGCCGAACACGGCTACGCAGAGTGCGGCCACTCCGACCAAGGAGATGATGCCGGCGCTCGGGCTTCGCCGGTGTGGACGTAACCTCATGAAGTCCCCCTTTGTTGATCTGCTTCTGCTGCTTCGTCGTCTGCTGCTTCGTCTGCTGCGTCTGCTGCTGCGTACTTCTGTGCTCTTCCTTCTTCTCTTCCTTGTTCTCTTCCTTGTTCTTCTACGGCGTCGTCTTCTGCCGCCCTGCCTCTGCAATCGTCCGCACCACTCGTGCGTATTGTCTGTGTGTCTTGCCGGTTCCGCCGGAGATGGTACCTACCGTCGAGAAGGGTGTCAGCGCACCAGCGGCCGCGCGCGGCGTGACGCAGGCCGCATCATTCGACGCGCTCGAACACCGCAGCGATGCCCTGGCCGCCGCCGATGCACATCGTCTCCAGGCCGAGGGACGCCTCGCGCCGGTCCATCTCGCGCAGGAGCGTCGTGAGGATGCGGCACCCCGTCGCCCCGATCGGGTGGCCGAGCGAGATCCCCGATCCGTGGACGTTCAGCCGTTCGAGCGCGTCCTCGGGAAGCGACCACTCGTGCAGCACCGCCAGCACCTGCGCGGCGAACGCCTCGTTCAGCTCGATCAAGTCCATGTCGGCGAGCGACAGCCCCGCCCGGTCGAGAGCCTTCGCGGTGGCGGGCACCGGGCCGATGCCCATGCGCTCGGGCTCGACGCCTGCCACGGCCCACGACACGAGACGCCCGAGCGGGCGGAGGCCCAGCTCCTTCGCGAGGTCCGGATGGGTGACGACGCACACGGCCGCGCCGTCGTTCTGACCTGACGAGTTGCCTGCCGTCACCGTCGCGTCCGGGTCCTGGCGCCCCCGGATGGGACGGAGGGCTGCGAGGGCCTCGAGCGTCGTGTCGGCGCGGGGGTGCTCGTCGGTGTCGACGACCAGTTCCTCGCGGCCCCGCCGCACGGTCACCGGCACGATCTCTTCGACGAACACGCCGGACTTCTGGGCGGCGACGGCTCGCTCGTGGGATCCGAGCGCGAGCTCGTCCTGCTCGCGGCGGCCGATGCGGTACTCCCGCCTCAGGTTCTCCGCGGTCTCGATCATGCCCCCCGGCACGAGGTGGCGTGCTCCGCCGGCGGTGACGCGGCCCCGTGCGAGCCGGTCGACCAGCTCGACGTCGCCGGCTCTCGACCCCCACCGCATCGCCGTCGTGTAGTACTCCCCCTGGCTCATGCTCTCCACGCCGCCGGCGAGCGCCAGGTCCACGGCGCCGGTCTGCACTTCCATCGCGGCGTAGAGGACCGCCTGCAGGCCCGACCCGCATCGCCGGTCCACCTGCGCGCCGACGCTCGTCACGGGCAGCCCGGCGTCGAGGGCTGCCACCCGGCCGATGGCGGGCGCCTCGCCGTTCGCGTAGCTCTGCCCGAGGAGGACCTCGTCCACCAGCTCTCCCGGGATCCCGGTGCGCTCCATCACCGCCCGCACCACGGCAGTCGCGAGGTCAGCGGCAGGGGTGTCGCGCAGCACGCCCCCGTACCCGCCGACAGGCGTGCGCAGCGGTTCGCAGACGACCGCGTCCCGCATGGTCCTCGTGCCGGCTCGTCTCGTGGAGGTGGTGGAGCTCACAGGTCGAGCAGATCCTCTGCGTTGCCGTGGGCCAGCTTCTCCCGATCTGCAGGGCTGAGCGGGACGCTGTCGAGGAACCGCCGGCCGGCCATGTTCTCGGAGAACGGGTAGTCGACGGAGAAGAGCATGCGGTCGATGCCGAAGACGCTCAGCGCGCACTGGAAGGGCGGCAGGGTGAAGTAGGCGCTCGTCGTGATCCAGAAGTGCTCGTGGAAGTACTCGGCGACCCGGCGCTTCAGGTGCGTGGTCGCGGGCGAGAGCACCGAGTCGGCGCGGGCGAGCGAGAACGGGATGTTCTCGCCCATGTGCCCGATCACCACCTTCAGGCCGGGGTACCGGTCGAACACGCCGTTCACCACGAGCCGAAGCGAGTGGAGCCCCGTCTCTGCATGCCATCCCCACGCGGCTCCCGCCAGAACCCCCGCAGTCTGATCGGGCAGCCCGCTGAAGTAGGCGTCGAACACGGCGGGCGTCGGCGGGGTGGGATGGAGGTAGATCGGGACACCGAGCGCCTCGGCGCAGGCCAGCACGGGCGAGAACTCGTCTGCGTCGAGGAACCGGCCCTTGACGTGGCCGTGGATCATGGCTCCCTTGAACCCGAGCCGGGTCACGCACCGGTCGAGCTCTGCCGCGGCCTCGTCGGGCGCCGGCATGGGGAGCAGGGCGAACCCGGCGAACCGGTCCGGCCGTGCCGCCACGGTCTCGAAGAGAAGGTCGTTCGCGTCCCGCGCGGTCGCGATCGCGTCGCCCGGCGCCTGGAGGTGCGTCCCAGGCGAAGAGGCCGAGAGCACCTGGAGGTCGATCCCAGCGGCGTCCATGTCGGCGAGGCGCGCCTCTCCGAGGTCTCGGAGCAAGGAGGCGATCTCCGGCTTTCGGCCAGGGCCGTGCGTCGGGAGCCCCGGCGCGGTGAAGTGCTCTTCCAGTGCGATCACCCGCATGACGTCACCTCGGCGCAGCTCCCTCGTGTACCTGCGTTCCCGGCCGCGGCGCCCGTCGCGTTCGGCCAGGCGCAGGCGCACCCTACCATGGTCGTGTGGAGGGACATCGGGCCGTCGAGGGCGCGGCCGTCCCCGAGGCGTGCGACGTCATCGTCGTGGGCGGCGGGCCGACGGGGCTGTCGGCGATGCTCGAGCTCGGGCGGCGCGGGGTCGACTGCCTCCTCGTCGAGCCGAGGCAGGTGGTGTCCGAGGTCCGCCCGCGCGCGAAGACGACGAGCATCCGCACCATGGAGCACTTCCGCAGGTGGGGGCTCGCCGCGACGCTTCGCGATGCGGCCTACCTCCCCGTCGGGTGGTCGCAGGACGTCGTCTTCTGCGTCAACCTGCTCGGACCGGAGGTGGCCCGCTTCACCGGGTGCTTCGGACTGACCTCGGAGCGCTCGGACCTGTTCCCCGAGACGAGCCAGCAGGTCCCCCAGTTCGTCGTCGAGCAGGTCCTGCGCGACGCCGTCGCCGGGTTGCCCGGCTGCACGGCCGCGTACGGGTGGCGAGCGGACCGGGTCGTCCGCCAGGCCGCCGGAGCGACCGTTGAGCTGCGCAGCGGGTCGGGGAAGCGCCGATCGGTCCGGGCACGCTTCGTGCTCGGGTGCGACGGCGCCTCGAGCGTCGTCCGGAAGTCGATCGGCGTCCGATACCGCGGGGTCGTCGACGCGCGGCGGAACCTGACCGCGGTCTTCGCCGCGCCGGGGCTCTTCGAACGGGTCCCCCACGGGCCGGCCATCCAGTACTGGGTGCTGCAGCCCGGTGCGTCCGCGTACATGGGCCGGCTCGACCTCGAGGAGCGCTGGTGGATCGGGCTCATCGGCGTGGCTCCCGACCTCGGAGACGACGAGGTGCGCGCGCGCATCGTCGCTGCGGTCGGCGGTCCCGTCGACCTGGAGCTCATCGGCACCGATCCGTGGACCGGTCGCATGCTGAACGCCGAGCGCTACCTGGACGGCGACGTGCTGCTGGCCGGCGACGCCGCCCACCTGAACCCGCCCTGGGGCGGACACGGCTTCAACACCGGCGTCGGCGACGCAGTCAATGCGGCCTGGAAGATCGCCGCCGTGATCGCTGGTTGGGGAGGACCCGGTCTCGTGGCCAGCTACGAGGAGGAGCGGCTGCCCGTGGCGGCGCAGACCATCGACATCGCCAGCCGGCAGTCGGCCCGCTCGTCCGCCGACTTCGCCGATCCGCTCCTGCTCGAGGACTCTGTGCAAGGCGACGCGGCGCGCCAGCGCGCGGGGACGGAGATCGCACGCACGAAGTACGAAGAGTTCCACGCGCTCGGGCTCGTCCTCGGCTACCACTACGCCGGCTCGGGGATCACCTGCTCCGAGGAGCGCCGCGGGACCGCTCCGTCCGCCGTGGAGCGCGACGACCTCTCCGTCTACGTCCCGACGCCGTCCCCTGGCCACCGCCTGCCCCATACCTGGCTGGCGCCCGAGGTCTCGATCTACGACCGGCTCGGGCCGTGGTTCACCGTGGCGCGCACCGGCGACGCCGATCCTGGAGCGCTCCTCGCCGCGGCGGCCGCACGGCGCGTGCCGATGACCCTTCTCGACTTGGGCTCCTCCCGTCGCGCTGCGGCCGGGCCCAGCGTCGACTACGGCGCGCCGCTCGTCGTGGTGCGACCCGACCAGCACGTGGCGTGGAGGGGTGCCGGCACCGCGGACGAGGTCGAGCGCGTGGTCGAGACGATCCGGGGAGCCGCCCGTTGGCGTGCCGCGGCGACGTCGGCGCGGGCGCCGACAACCGCCACGAAGGCGCGCTGACGCGGCACTCCGTCGAGCGCTGGCGCGATCTCTCAGGGTCCGCGAGGTGCCCGCAGCTGACGGCGACTCGGACCCGGCCAGACACGGCTCGCTCGTCGCGGTCCCTACTCGGGTAGTAACGTCTCGTCCGTCCGGAGCCGACCAGGAGAGAAGGGACGGGGGAATGACGGCCGCTGAGGGGCTGCTCGACGTCCTGCAGGCAGCGGGCATCGACACCCTGTTCGGACTGCCCGGATCGACGGAGGCGGCCCTTCTCGAGGCGGTCCGCGATCGTGACTTCCGCTACGTGCTCGCGCTCCACGAAGGGGTGGCGGTGTCGATGGCCGACGGGTACGGGCGCGTCGGCGCCCGTCCCGGCGCCGTCGGGCTGCACACCAGCGTGGGCACGCTCAACGGCCTGAGCCAGATGATGAACGCCCTGCGCGACGGGTCACCGGTCCTCGTGACCGCGGGTCACAAGGACCGCGCCGTCCTCTCGGAGGAGGGCTTCTGCGCCCTGCCAGAGCTCCTCGCGGCGGTGCGGGCGGTCACCAAGTGGGCCCACCAGAGCCTGTCCGCCGACGCCGTCGCGACCGACGTGGCCCACGCACTCCGGGTGGCGACCGCGCCGCCGGCGGGACCCGTGTACCTGGCCGTGCCGGAGGACTTCCTCGGCGCCGAGACCGCGGACAGCGCCGGCGCGGCCGCGGCGTTGGTGACGGCCCCACGGGTCACCGCGGTCGCATCGCCCCAGTCGGTCCGCGCCGCCGTCGACCGTCTGGTGGCCGCCGAGCGGCCGGTGCTCGTGGTCGGGAGCGCAGCCCGCCAGGCGTGGCCGGAGGTGGAGGCGCTGAGCCGCCGCTGCGGGCTGGCGGTCCTCCATGCCCAGTTCACGGACCTCGGAGACCTCCAGGTACCCACGTCGGACCCCTCCTACCTCGGCATGTACGGGGAAGACCGGGCGCCCCTCGAAGGCTGCGACCTGGTGGTGGCGGCAGGCTGCCGGGTGTTCTACCCGTTCTCCGACGCCCAGCGCCCGAAGCTGCCCGAGGGGGCGGCGCTCGTCCACCTCCACGACGACCCGGCCGAGGTGGGGCGCGTGGTTCGCGCCGACGTCGGCCTGCTCGGGGACGTGCGCTCCGGCCTCGCGGCCCTCCTCGCCGAGCTGGCTGGGCGTGACGTCGACCAGGACCTGCTCGCTCGCCGGACCGCGCGCGTCGTCGCCTTGGCCGCGCGCCGCAGAGAGGCGAAGGCGGCGGAGCGCGCCGCGGCCGCGGGAGCGTCGCCGCTTCGCATCGAAGAGCTGGCCGAGGTGCTCGGGGGCGTCCTCCCCGAGGACGCGGTGGTCGTCGACGAGGCTGTGCGCTCCTCGCGCCCGTTGCTGCGCCACCTCGGGACCGACCCGGGCCAGCTCCTTCTGCGCAGCACCGGCGGGGCGCTCGGCTGGGGCACGCCGGCGGCGATCGGGGCCAAGCTGGCGGCTCCCGATCGGGCCGTCGTCGCGGTGATCGGGGACGGCAGCTTCCAGTTCTCCGTGCAGGCCCTCTGGAGCGCTGTCCAGCAGTCCGCCGCGGTGACGGTGCTCGTCCTCGACAACGGCGGGTACCTCGCGGTGAAGCGCGCGATCGAGGGCCACCTCGGGGTCGCCCACGACCTGAGCCGCCATCCGGGAACGGAGATCCCGGGGATCGACCATGGCGGCATCGCCCGGGGCTACGGCGCGCGGAGCCTCTCGGCGACGGACGGCGAGAGCCTGCGCAAGGCGGTGACCGAGGGCCTGGAAAGCGACCGGGTGACCGTCGTGCACGTGCCGGTGGCCCAGGTGAGGCCGTGATCTCGCCGACGTGCGACGCAATCGAAAGACGCAGTTGAAAGGAGAGCAACGGTGCCCGAAGTGAACAATCCGACCCTGTCTCTGGCTGAGCGCGACCTGAGGTGGAGCCGCCTCCGCTCGTTCATGCGTGACGAGGGGCTCGGCGCGCTCGTCGTCGGAGGGCTGCGATCCCGAGAGAGCTTCGAGACCTGGGTCTCGGGCGAATCTCTCCAAGGTGCCGTCGTCTTCCCAGCAGAAGGGGAGCCGATCTATCTCACCTGGATCGCCTTCCGCATCGTGGGCCGCGACGATCCGCAGAACGACAGGGGGTACTGGATCCGGGACATCCGGTCAGGGCTGGTCGGACCCGGCATCGTCTCGGCGCTGAACGAGCTGGGGGTGGCTGGAGAGACCGTCGGGATCGTCGGCTTGCGGAGCCGAGGGCCACTGGAGCTCGAGGGGTCCATTCCCTTCACGGTGTGGCAAACGGTGCTCGAGGCGTTCCCCTCCACGCGATTCGAAGAGGTTTCGATCAAGTTCTCCTACCTGATGGCGCAGAAGAGCGAAGAGGAGATGGCGCTCGCTCGCGCCAGCGCCGCTGCGGGTGAGGCCGCGTGCGAAGCGCTCCTCAGTGCCGCCCGGCCCGGAGCCTCCGAAGCCGACCTCTATGCGGCGGCGACCGGTGCGGTCTACCGCGCGGGGATGACGCTCACTCCACCATCGTTGATCGTGAAGTCCGGGAGGGACTTCCTCTCCTGGGGGCCACCCGAATGGGGCGTTGGCGCAGTCCCGCCCCGCGTGATCGGGAGGGGAGAGCTGATCTCGACCGAGATCATGCCGAGCTACGGGGGGGTGGAGACCCAGCAGCAGATGATGATCGCGATCGGCCCCGTCGACGCGTTGTGGCGCGAGCTGGAAGGTGTCGCACGCCGCTCCTACGATGCCGGGCTGGAGGCGCTCAAGCCCGGCGCCACGTTCTTCGAGCTCTGCGACGCGATGGCGGTGCCGTTGAAAGAAGCCGGCTGCTGGCACCTGTCGCCCCTCGTCCACGGCGTGAGCCCGGCGTACCTGCTCGGGACGCTCCACGGCGGTGCCGAGCAGTTCTTCGCCGAGGAGTACCCATGGTTCCGCACGCTGCCGGCCCAGACGGACGCCGTGCTGGCCGAGGGCATGCTCTTCGCCTTCGAGCCCAACGCGTGCCGTGGCCGGACGCGCGTGAACGTCGGCGGGACGGTTGCTGTCGGGAAGTCGGGACCCGTCGAGCTCAACTCGCTGCCCCTACGCATGCATGTCGTCGAGTGACGCGACATGTCCCGCGCGACGGTCCGGCCGCCGAGGTCGTCCAGGCTGCCCTCACAGGCCTTGACGCTTCTCTCGAAGGTAGGTAGGTTCCTTGCACAACCGGGGAATGGTTGCATGATCATGCACATTTCCTGACTTCTGACTCACGCTCCTAGGGGTGGACCGAAGGGGGATGTGATGACCGCAGAGACGTCCTCGGGCACGTCAGTGGTCCTCGGCGACGGCGATCTCGGGCCGGATGCCACCGTCGACCGCAATCTGATGGTCTCGATGCGCGACGGGGTTCGCCTCGCCTGCGACGTCTACCGGCCGACGGCGCCGGGCCGGTACCCGGTGCTGTACGCGGTGTCGCCGTACATAAAGGACACGGTCTACCTGCCGACGGCGGGCGTCTACCGCTACCGGGAGACCGGCAACATCGCCAAGTGGGTCGACAAGGGCTACGTCTACGTCCACGCCGACGCCCGGGGCGCCGGGCAGTCCGAGGGAGTGTTCGAGCGGTTCTCCCAAGAGGAGCTTCGCGACCTCTACGACATGATCGAGTGGTGCGGCGTGCAGCCCTGGTCGAACGGCAGGGTTGGGACGATCGGAGAGTCCTACTACGGGATGGTCCAGTGGTTCGCCGCGGCCCAGAAGCCGCCGCACCTCGCCTGCATCGCGCCCTACGACGCGTGCTTCGACCTTTACCGCCACTTCTGCTTCAAGGGCGGCACGTACCTCACGAGCTTCCAGAACCACTGGTACTCGAACAGCGTGCGGAACCGCCACTTGATCGACTACGCCGAGCGGCCCCAGCGCGACGACTACATGTCCTACGACTACCTGCGCGAGCAGGCCCTGCACCCGACGTTCGACGAGTACTGGGAGGGCCGCCGAGCGGAGCTCTCCGAGATCGACGTCCCGGTCTTCTCGATCGGCAACTGGATGGGCACGATGGTGCACCTCCTCGGGAACATCCAGGGCTATCTCGAGGTGAAGGGGCCCAAGAAGCTGCTCGTGAACGTCGGCGACGCCCAGGCGCTCTTCCTCCACCCCTATGTCGAAGAGCAGCTGACGCGTTGGTACGACCACTGGCTGAAGGGCGTCGACAACGGCGTGATGGACGAGGCGCCGATCCGGATCTACGTGCGCAACGGCGAGGGCTACCGCGACGAGCACGAGTGGCCCCTCGCCCGCACCGAGTACCGCAAGCTGTACCTCGCGCCGGGACCCTCGGGAGCCGCCGAGTCCCTGAACGACGGGCGCCTCACGTGGGAGGAGCCCGCCGGCGAGGTCGTGCCGACGAGCTACACCTATCCCGATCCCGCGTGGACCTTCCCAGGGACGGGCAGCTCGGTGCGCGGCAGGAGCGGGATGCTCCACAACACCCGCAAGATCCTCACCTTCACGAGCGAGCCCTTCGACGAGGACACCGAGGTGACCGGCCCGGTCGTCTTGCACCTGTGGGCCTCCTCCTCGGCGCACGACACGCAGTTCATCGTGAAGCTCGTCGACGTGCCGCCGCTCACGCCCGAGGTCCGCCAAGCGATCGAGACGCTCGACGTCGCGCCACCGGCGCAGCTCGTGACCGAGGGCTGGCTGCGCGCGTCGCACCGGGAGCTCGACCCGGCCCGGAGCACGCCGACGAGCCCCTATCACACCCACGTCGACCCCCAGCCCCTCGAGCCCGGCGTGATCTACGAGTTCGACATCGAGATCTGGCCTACCTGCTGGGTCTTCCAAAAGGGTCACCGGCTCCGATTGGACCTCGCGTCCCTCGACCAGCTCGGTCAGTACTACCTCGGGCACCTGAGGGCGACGGACACCTTCCACCACGACGCCGAGCACCCGAGCCACCTCCTGCTCCCCGTCATCCCCTGAGCGGCGGTCGGAGCTCGTAGGCGCGGGGCCCGGGAGCAAGCACGTGCTTCGTTGACACCCCTTCCGGCAGTAGGTAGTATCCGTGTGGAATGACGGATCGACCGACCCGACAGACACGCCGAACCGAGGGGGTTCAGATGCACGACGCACTTCAGCGGGGCTCCGAGTTGGGCGCGAGGCGGTGGCCAGTGTCGCACCGGCCGTTGCGGAGCTCGATCACCGTCGCGCTCGCGGGCGGCCTGGCGCTGCTCGGCTGCGGACTCACGGCACCTGCCGCGGGTGCCAGCTCGGGCGTGTTGAAGATCGCTGCCATTGCTCCGCTGTCCGGAGCCACAGCGACACTCGGCAAGATCATGGAAGGCCCTTGTGCCGGCGCAGTGACAGTCGTCAACAAAGCGGGTGGAGTTCTGGGGCACAAGTTGGTCTGCTACCCCGTGAACGACCTTGGCGATCCGGCGGATGCAGTTGCCAACGTCAGCAGGGCTCTTGCCACCACTGGCAACATCGTAGGTGCCATCGGCCTCACGAGCGCGACGGCAGCCACCGAGGTGCCGATCCTGAACTCCGCGAAGGTGACGATGGTCTCCCAGAACGGACTGAGCGAATTCACAAGCCACTTCTACCCCTACTTCTGGCGCATGACCCCGCCGGACTTCGACGGTGGTGCAGCGCTTGGACTCGTTGCTGTGCACCAAGGCTTCAAGAAGGTCGCCGTCCTGATCCAGAACTCCACAGCCAACACCGGCACACGACCTGGCATCGTGAACGCGCTCAAACAGCATCACGTGAAGATCGCCTCGAACCTCGTCATCCCGGGCGACGCATCCTCCTACGATTCCGTCATCAACGGAATCCGGGGAGCGAAGCCCGACGGACTGATCATCTCGGCCGACGTCCAGACGACGGTGACCCTTCTATCGGAGTACAAGAGCCTGAACAGCGGCCAGGTGCCCCCGGTGATCGTGCCGACCGGAATCCTCGGCTCGAGCCTGGACAGCGCTGTGAAGAAGCTCATGGGCGTCAAGTACATGACGCATGACCTCACGCTCGTGGGCACGTACGTGGACACATCGAGCCCGGCGTTCAAGCAGTACGAGGCGGCTGTCAAGCACACTTCCATCGGTGCCACCGAAGCTTCGGCGATCCTCGCAACCCAGGCGATCGGGACGATCTACGACGGCATCATCGTGATGTCCCTAGCCATGGACGCTGCTCACAGCACCACCCCTGCTGTGTACAACAAGTACATGGCGGAGGTGACGAAATCCCGGAAGGGGGCCGTGGTCGTCCACACGTACGCCCAGGGCGTGAAGGCGCTGAAGCAACGACGCTCGATCCAGTACGTCGGGGTCACCGGACCAGTCGCGTTCGACAAGTTCCACAATTCGAGCGGCGAGTACGCCTCCTTCACGCTTACCGCGAAGGACAACGTGGTCACCGGCAAGATCATCGGTCCGGCGACAATCTCCGCCATCACGAAGGGCTGAGGCAGTCAAGGCCGGCTGAAGCAAAAAAGGGCAGACGACAGTTCACTGATGAGCATCTTTGTCTCTGCAGTCGGCTTCGGTGTCGCCTCCGGAGCAGTCATCGCCCTCGCGAGCCTCGGGTTCACGCTTCAGTTCGGCTTGACCAACACGCTGAACATTGCGTACGGCTCGTTCATCACCCTGGCAGCCTTTGTGGGCTACGGTTTCGTCCAGTTCGGGTTGAGCCCGTGGACCACGATGGCGATCGTGGCGGCGATCATGGGCGTGCTGTCCGTCGCGTACTACGGTGGGTTCATTCGAAGCCTCATCCGTCGGTCGATCGGCTTCGGACCACTGGCGATCGCGACGGCAGCCGCGCTGATCTTCATCGAGTACACGATCGTCCTGGTTGCTGGGACCACAACCAGGAGCTACGGCCTGACGTCCGGGACGACGTACCATCTCTGGGACTTCGTCTGGACGAGCACGCAGGTCGCGATCATCGTGCTCGCCGCTGCTCTCGTCGCCCTGTTCCAGCTGGGGCTCCGCACGACGCGTCTCGGACGAGCGCTGAGAGCGACCGCCGCCAACCGGACGCTGGCTCGAGCGTGCGGGATCCGGGTAGAGCGGGTGAGCGTGGGTGCCTGGATGATCTCCGGCCTGTTGTGCGGGGTCGCAGGCGTCGCGCTCGCGATGACGACGCAGGCCTTCACGTACAACTTGGGTTTGACATTTCTCATCGTGATCATCGCGGCAGCTGTCGTCGGAGGGATCGGCGAGCCGCTGGGCGCGGTCACCGGTGGGCTCATCATCGGGCTCGTCACCCAAGTCTCTGCTGCGTACTTCAACCCGGCGTACAGCGATGTCGCCGCGTTCGTACTGCTCATTGCTGCATTGCTGCTCCGCCCGACGGGTTTGTTCGGCGGCCAGGCCCGTCGAAGCAACGTCGCCACCGCATGAGGGAGCCAACATTTCTGGTATCCAGTTCTACGTCGTAGTCCTCTTGGTGTACTTCGCCACGGACCTTCTCGCGGCCTGGGGATTGAACCTGGAGTACGGAGTCGCGGGGGTGCTGAACTTCGGCTATATCGCATGCGTCGCTGTCGGCGCTTACGCCTATGGAGTGCTGACCCTCCCCTCCCCCGCCGTGAACGGGAATTATCAGCACTACGTGCTCGGGCTTCATCTCGAGCCGGCGGGCGCGTTCGTCATCGTGATCGTGGTCGGATGCGTGTTCGGCGGATTGGTGGGTCTCGTCGGACGCCATCGCCTCCGTCCTGACTACCAGGCGATCATGCTGCTCGTCGTCGCTGCCGTGGCGCTCGCGGTCTCAGAGGCCGACACGGCGCTCGTGAACGGGAACCCAGGCCTGACGCTGCTTCCGAACCCACTCGGGACAACTGGGCCCACCGCGGGGAACGGGTGGGTCTATGTTGGAATTCTGCTCGCGATCTGCTTCGCGGGCTACTTCGTTCTTCGTCGGTTCTCCGACGGCCCACTCGGAAGGTCGCTTCGAGCCGTGCGCGACGACTCGGAGGCGGCGCTGGCGATCGGGAAGGACGTCGTCGGTCTCCGGATGCTCGCGCAAGTCGTGGGCGGCGGATTCGGCGCGTTTGCAGGTGGCTTGCTTGCCGCGTTCATCGGTGCATGGGCTCCCTCTGCGTGGAGCTTTTCCGAGACGCTGTCTCTTCTGACGGCGGTCATCGTGGGCGGTGTCGCGAGCAACTACGGGGTGGTGGCAGGGGTCATCCTGGTACCGGTCGTCTTGCAACAGCTCTCGCAGTTCGTCCCTGGTCTCAACACACGGCCGCAGCTGGCTGCCGACATCGGATGGATGGTCACCTCGGCGCTCACGATCTTCTTCATCTGGTTCCGCCCGACGGGCATCGTGCCGGACCGCCGTCCTCGGTACGGGGTGGGGCGCCACCGTCGGGTGTGGAGCTACGCACCGGAGCCGGCGAACATGGCGGTCGACGTCCCTGTGCGCCCGCCCGTTTCCCGAGCGACGAGCCCGATGAACGCCGACAGCGGGGTGTCGCAAGCGTCTCTTGACGCGGGCGCGATCCTCACTGCTACCTCCTTCGCACTCCCGCGGCGTCCAGGCGTGCCCGCGCCGACGCCGAGCTTTGCGGGTCCCCTGTTGGAGGTGTCAGACGTCGTCGTCAGATTCGGTGGCGTGCGTGCAGTCGACGGAGTCTCGCTGCAGGCCCCGGCAGGTGCGGTCACCGGGCTCATCGGACCGAACGGTGCCGGCAAGTCCACCCTGGTCAACGCACTGACCGGATTCCTTCGACCCGAGTCGGGCCGCATCTCGTTCAACGGCCAGGAGATCTCCGACCAGCCCGCCCATCGCCGCGCGAGGGCTGGCCTCGTA
>JAJYGW010000387.1 GCA_021790615.1 Actinomycetes bacterium
CGGTGGTAGCCGACGACGAGCTCGCCGGACTTGCGGGCCGGCTCGTAGCGCGTCGTGCGGCGCTCCTCGAGCGGATCAGGGGCGCCGGGGGCGATCTCGATCGGGTGCGGGTGGTCGCCGTGACCAAGGGCTTCCCGGCGACAGCCGTCGCTGCAGCGCTCGAGGCGGGATTCGAGGACATCGGCGAGAACTACGCGCAGGAGCTCGTTGCCAAGGCGGCCGCGGACGAGCTGGACGGCGCTTCCCCGAGGTGGCACTACCTCGGGCGCCTCCAGCGCAACAAACTCGCTCGGCTCGCGCCCCTTGTCCACCTCTACCAGGGCGTCTCCTCGGTGAGCGAGGGCGTGGCCCTGGCGCAACGAGTGCCGGCCGCCCGGGTGCTGGTGGAGGTGGACATGACCGGCAGGCGCCAGGGGTGCGTGCCGGCCGAGGCGCCGGCGGTCGTCGACGCGCTACGGTCGAGCGGTCTGGTGGTGGCCGGTCTGATGACGGTGGCGCCCCCGGGGGGCGGGAGCGAGGCGGCGCGTGCCTTTCGGATGCTGGCGCGTCTGGCCTCCTCGCTCTCGTTGGCCGAGCTGTCGATGGGCATGAGCGACGACCTCGAAGTCGCGGTGGCAGAGGGGTCGACGATGGTCAGGGTGGGACGGGCGCTGTTCGGTCCGCGACCCTCCCGGGCGGGGCTGCGACAATGAGAACGATCGGGAGGTGGAGATGGCTTCTTTCGGGCGCAAGCTGATGGTGTACCTCGGCCTGAGCGAGGACGACGACGACTACGACGAGTACGAGGACGACTACGCGGAGGATCCGCCCCCCCCACGGCGGGTGAGCCGGCCGGTCGCGATGGCCGATCCTGAGCCGCCCCCGCCGCCGCTCAGGCCGTTGCCGCGGGAGGACCACGACCGGCCGACGCTGCAGAGCCGACCCGCGGTCGTACGGACGGCCCCGATGGAGAAGCAGGTCGTGCACATCGTCGCACCGTCGCGCTTTGCAGACGCCCAGGAGATCGGTGACCGCCTGAAGGCGTCCGAGCCGGTCATCGTGAACCTCCAGCTCGCCGAGCGCGACCTCTCCCGACGGATGATCGACTTCTGCTCCGGCGTCGCCTACGCACTCGGAGGCTCCATGGAGAAGGTCGCGGAGCAGGTCTTCCTGCTCAGCCCGAGCAACGTGGTGGTGTCGGCCGAGGCGCGGGCGAGCGCGGTCGACCCCGCCGGCTTCGACGCCTGAGTGGTGGTGGTGGTCATCCTCCGAGACCTCATCCAGCTCTACGTCGTGGTCCTGGTCGCGAGGGTCCTCCTCGGCTGGCTGCCCGGCGCCGCCGACGGGCCACTGGCCCCGGTCGATCGGGTGCTCCGGCTCCTGACCGAGCCCGTGCTCGCGCCCGTGCGTCGCGTGGTGCCGCCGGTCAGGATGGGCGGGGGAGGGCTGGACCTGTCGCCGCTCATCGTGTTGCTCGTGCTCGAGGTCGTGGCAAGCCGCATCTGACCTCCTCGCCCGGGGGTCGCTGCAGCGCGAGAGGCGCTCGCCGTCGAGCCGAGACTCCGGAGCCGAGAGCGCGCAGACGGGAGCGGCACCCGCGCTCGGGAGATACCCGGGCCGGGGACCGGGTGGGGCTACGATGGTGGGCCATGGAGGTCACGCCGCAGCTGCTGCGAGAGGTCGAGTTCCCCGAGAAGCTCCGGGGCTACCATCCGGACCACGTCGACGAGTTCCTCGAGCAGGTCGCCGTCGGCGTGGAGCAGCTCCTCGAGCGTCTGCGCGAGGCGAACGAGCGGGCGGAGGCCACCATGCTCCAGCCCGTGGTCCGTGCCCCTGACCCGGTGGAGGACGACCTCCTGCGCAAGACCCTGGTCATGGCCCAGCGGGCGGCGGACGCCGCCATCGCGGATGCGAAGGCGAGGAGCGCGGCGATCGTCGCGGATGCGGAGGAGCGCTCCCGCGCGTTGCTCGCCGACGCCGAGGAGCGGGCCAGGGCGAAGGTGAGCGAGGCCGACAAGGGCCTGCGCGACGAGGTGAGTCGCCTCAGCGCCATGCGGACCGAGCTCGCGGCGGACCTGGCGATGCTGCGACAGGAGTACGAGAGCCAGCGGGCTCGAGCGATGGAGGTCCACAGCGAGGCACTGCGCTGGCTCGAGGACCACATGCCCCAGCGCAGGCCGGGAGAGGGAGGTGGTTCGGGGCCGACCCGGAGCCCGATCGGGCCCCGCGCCGCCAGCCCTGGGCGCCCTGGCGAGGTCGAAGGAGGTGAGGCCGGGATCGGGTCGACCGAACAGCCCGATGCCGAGTCCTCGACCATGGACCAGCGAGCGACGGTGGACCCCCAGGGCGGAGGGCGCGACCGCGCGGAGGCCGTGCTGCCCGGCGCCACCAGCGGCATCCATTCCGAGCAGCCAGATGGGGTTGGTGACGCGCGAGGCGGTCCGATCGGTGTGGAGGAGCTGGCCAGTCGGCCCTGGGGTTCCTGAGCGGGCGAGCCGAGCTGTGCTGGCCAGCGACCCGTCGGACCCGCGGGTCGGTGAGTGGCCCGCGTCCGGTGGCCGAAGCGGGGAGCATGCCGCCGCGCACCGGAGATCGCCGGGAGACGAGCAGCCGCCCGGTCGGCGTGCGCGGGTGTGACGTCTCCGGCTAGGGTCCCCGCTCGTCCGCTCGTCCGCTCGGCGCCTCCGCTCGAAGGCGTCCCTGAACAGGAGTCGTGCCCCAGGTGGAGATTCAGGAGTTCTCGCTCGATCTGTTCTCGCTCG
Source organism: Actinomycetes bacterium (assembly GCA_021790615.1). Next base: position 2,742 of record JAJYGW010000387.1, read on the forward strand.
CGGGCCGAGTAGCGATCGT
>JAJYGW010000365.1 GCA_021790615.1 Actinomycetes bacterium
GAGCTGGGCGGGCTCGAGGAGGTGGGCCTCGTCGACGACGAGGAGGACGCGGAACCCCCGCTCGGCCACCTCGGCGGCGAGCAGGCTCGTCACCTGGGGGATCAACGCCGCCTTGTGGAAACGTGGCACGCCGCCGAGGCGACCGACGATCTCGCCATAGAGGCCTCGGGCGCCGATCGAGGGATTGGGCAGGTAGATGACCGAGTGCCGGGACGCCTCGAGCAAGGAGACGGCCGCCCGGGCGGCGACGGTCTTGCCCGATCCGACCTCGCCGGTGACGACGCCGATCGCCTGTTCTTGGACGAGGAAGCCGATGCGAGCCACCGCCTCCTTGTGACCGGCATGGGGATGGAGGGCGGACGGCGACAGGTCCTTGCCGAAGGGCATCTTCGTCAGCCCGAAGTGCGAGCGCACCTGCTCGATGCTCACCGCTCTCCCTCCTCGCTCGTGAGGTCCACGAAGCGCAACGGGGCGATCTGGCGGGCTCGCTCTCTTCGGTGGTGCTCGTCGACACGGCGCAGGTAGTCGATGCCGCTCGAGGGACCCGGCGAGGGAACGGGGACGACCATCGGGTGGCTGTGACGGCCGATGCGCTGGGGACGGGCCTTTCCGAAGTCGGTGTCCAAGTAGCGGACGGTGATGTCGGTGAGATCGAAGGGGTCGAAGACGAGCTCGACGCGTCGACCGACGAGCGCCTGGTCGACCTCGTAGTGGTTCGAGAAGAGGCTGATCGTGGCGGTCTTTGTGACCGTGCGCCACTCGGAGAACAAGAACGCCTCCCGGACGAGCGCGGCATCGGGGATGCGCGCCGGGGAGAGCTTCGAGAAGCGCTCGGCGGGTGCCTCGCCGGTCTCGGAGTGAACCCGGGGGTGATAGACACGATGCACCCAGGCGGAGAAGCGCTCCTCGAGGACCTCGAGGCTCTCGATCTCCCCGTGGGGCACCTCGACGAGGAACTGCTCGCGCACCGTGCGAAAGAATCTCTCGATCTTCCCTCGGCCTTGCGGTCGACCGGGACGGCTGTGCACGAGGCGGCTGCCGAGGACCGCCAGGGCGCGCAGCAGCTGCTTGGAGACGAAGCTCGAGCCGTTGTCCAGATAGACGACCTCTGGCACGCCGACGGAGAGCACGCCCCGGCGAAGGGCCGCCTCCGCCGAGATCGTGTCCTCGCTGTGGGTGAAGCGGTGCCCGGTGACGAAGCGGGAGTGGTCGTCGAGGAAGCAGAACAGGATCGCCTTCTTCCCGCCGACGACCGGCCCGTGCAGCGCGTCGCCGACCCACAGCTCGTTCGGCCTCGTCGCCTCGAAGCGCCCGAAGGCGATGCTCTTCCCGGTGAGCTGGGCCCTCGAGAGCCCGAGGGCGGCGAAGTGGCGCTGGAGGGTGCGCGGGTGCGGTGACCACTCATGGCTCGCCCGCAGCATCTCTGCGATGTGCGCCGCGGTGCGGCTCGGGTCCTCCCTGCGCAGGTCGCAGGCGAGGGCGAGCAGGCCGGCGGGCGTGCGCGGCTCGACCCGGCGAGGCGTCGGTGCGAGGCCGGCGAAGCCGCCTGATCGATAGGCGCGGATCCAGCGATCCAGGCTCTGACGGGACACGGTGACCGGGGTTCCGTCCAGGCGGCGGTGCGTGCGCTCGGCAAGGGCACGCACGAGGCGGCCCCGCTCGGCCCTGGAGAGGGCCGGATCAGCGGCCTCTCGGATGAGGGCATAGCGGAACAGGGCGATCTCCTCGCGCCGGTGGCGCGCGTGGCGGTTGGTCTCCACGGCTCTCCTTTCCGGCACCGATCTGGTGCCGGCGCGGGAGGATCGCCGATCAGCGCGGCGAGGGGAAGGGTGAGCTCGTGTTGGCGAGCAGCGCCCCGCCGGTCATCGCCGCGACCCACGACCAGGCCGGGCGGGGTCCGAGCAGGATGCTCGCCGCCCGCGTCGCCAGCCCGATCGCCTCGAGCGCCCGGCCGAAGGCGCTCGAGCCTTCCTCGACGACTTCGAGGCGGGCGTCGAGGGAGAACGCCCAGGAGAGGAAGTGCGCCGCCAGTGCCTCGGCGCGCCGAGCGAAGCGCTGCAGCCAGCCCCGCACCGTCTCCCGGGGCCGGGAGAGCTCCACCGCGATCGCCCGGGCGCCTGCGCCGGCAGCCTTCTGCAGGAGCGCCTCGCCGATCAGCGCCGCCTCGTCGACCCGGCGGACAAGCGCCAGATCGGCGAGCAGCACCGAGGTGCGCTGGCAGGACAAGCAGCGAGAACGCCGCGGCCGATGGCCTTCGACGCCGTCGACGAGGCGGAGGACACGACGCCGCGCCCATCCCCAAGGGCGCAGCTCCCCGTCGCAGTGCGGGCAGGCGAGCAGGCCGGCCTTGAGCGCGACTTCCACGCGCGCCGCGTCGTTCTCTACGCTGAGCACCGTGCCTCCGGGCATGCCAGAGGACCCCCTCGTACTCCGCCAAGAGTTGCGCGAGGGGGTCCTTTCTTCTCTCGGACCTCCTCACGTTGTCGTCGCCACCAGCGACGACGCAACCACGCCGGAGCCTCAGGCCGTCATCAGGCTGACTGGCGCTGCAGCACCCTCCGGTGGCCAGGCAGGGCGTCGCTCAACAGCGACGGCGGTGACCCGAGAGACGCGTGGGTCGAGGCCGTTCGTGCCCGTGTCGGTCTCGATGTCCCCGACCAGCTCACCCACGGAACCACCCGCGGTGTCCGTGAAGGTCTGGCCCACGGCGACGCAGAAGGCCGGCGTCGCGCACGACACGTCGGCCATGGCCTGGGG
>JAJYGW010000062.1 GCA_021790615.1 Actinomycetes bacterium
CATCACCCAAGCGAGGTCCTGGCGCCCGGGGCGGCGGGTGCGGCGGAGGATCTGGACCAGCGCGACCACGCCGACGGCGATGACGACGTCGAGGGTCGTCTCCAGCGTGAGCACCGCGCACGAAAGAACGAGGCCTGCGAGCACCGGGCGCGCCCTGCGGAGCGCGACCAGTCCACCGACGAGGAAGCAGCTGGCGAGGACCTCGGGCAGGTCCCGCCCGATGCTGAAGAGGAAGCCCCAGTACCCCGCGACGAGGAGCCCCCAGGCGGCGTGGCGGCCCGCGTCGCTGGCGATCAGCGCGCCGAGCCAGGCGAGCGCCACGAGCGCGGCGAGGTTGACCGCCACCAAGGCCTCGGGCACCGCCTGGTGCTGTCCTCCCGACGCGAGCCAGGCGAGCGCCGACATGCCGATGCGCTGCAACCGGAACCCCGCGTCGACGGTGATGCCGAACGCCGTCTTGGCGAGGTCCACGGGATCCAGCGCGAGCCGGTAGTAGAACTGCCCGTCGTAGCCCGAGCCCGGGAAGACGTAGAGCCCCTTCGGCGCGCTGGCCGGGTTCACGAAGTCACGCCCTGCCATCACGAACCGGCTGATGTCGCCCTTCGCCGCGACGAAAAGCCGCACGAGGACGAAGAGCGTCCCGGCGACGGCAGCGACGGAAGCGGTCACGAGAGGCCGGTCGGCCCGGGCCGCCAGGCCGCCGGCAGGGCGAACATGGGGGCTCGCGAGCGCAGAATCCGGTTGGCGGGAGAGCACCACGAGTGCCGGGGAGCCTACCAAGCACGGTGCGACATTCCGGTTTGCCTTCCGGCTTCGGCACGGCACGGCACGGCACGGCTCGGCTCGGCTCGGCACGGGACGGCACGGGACGGGACGGCACGGGACGTAGGCTCGCCCGAAGATGACGACGAGGGAGACCAGCTGGAACTACGCGGACGTCTGGGAGACCGTCGCCGACACCCAGCCCGCCGCGCCGGCGTTGGTGCAAGGCGAGCGGCGACTCAGCTGGGAGGAGATGGACCACCGCGCGGACGGCGTCGGGAGATACCTGCTCGACCAGGGGATCGGGCGCCAGGACAAGGTGGCGCTCTACCTGTACAACTGCCCTGAGTACCTGGAAGCCCTCTTCGGCATCGTGAAGGTCGCGGCCGTGCCGGTGAACACGAACTACCGGTACGTGGACGACGAGCTCGTCTACCTCTGGAGCAACGCAGATGCCGTGGCCGTGGTGTTTCACGGCACGTTCGCCGGCCGCATCGAGCGCATCCGAGAGCGGCTCCCGACCGTGCGCACCTGGCTGTGGGTCGACGACGGCACCGCTGCGTGCCCGTCGTGGGCGAGTCGCTACGAGGACGCGGCGAAGTCGGCTGCGAGCAGGGTCCGGGCTCCGTGGGGGCGCAGCGGAGACGACCTCGTCATCCTCTACACCGGCGGCACGACGGGGATGCCCAAGGGCGTCATGTGGCGCCAGGACGACCTGTTCGCTCGCGCCAACGCGTCGGGGTTCCGCCGCTACGACGAGGCGAAAGGGCTCTCGGGGATCGTCGCCACACTCGAGGCGAACGGTCCTGGCATGTCCGTGCTCCCTGCGTGCCCGCTCATGCACGGCACCGGTGGGTTCATCACGATGGAGTGCCTGAGCGAGGGCGGCAAGGTGGTGCTCTTGGAGGAGCGCCACTTGGACCCGGCGGAGCTCTTCGACACGGTGGAGCGGGAGCAGGTCAACGGCATCGTGATCGTCGGGGACCCGTTCGCGCGCCCGCTGCTGGCAGCACTCGACGCGGAGCCGGACCGCTGGGACCTCTCCTCGCTCCTCGGCATCCTGTCGTCGGGCGCGATGTGGAGCGAAGCGGTGAAAGAGGGCCTGCTGCGCCACCGCCCGGAGATGGTGCTCTTCGATTTCCTCTCCTCGACCGAGGCCGTCGGCATCGGTACGTCGCTGTCGTCAGGGTCCTCCGCATCGAAGACCGCCGACTTCGTGCTCGGGCCAGACGTCAAGGTGCTCGGCCCGGACGGCCGACCCGTCGAGCGCGGCGCTGAGGACGTGGGCATGCTCGCCCTCGCGGGACGCAACCCGATCGGGTACTACAAAGACGAGGAGAAGACCGCCTCCACCTTCGTCGTGCTGGACGGAGTCCGCTACTCGGTGCCGGGCGACTTCGCGCAGGTGCTCCCAGACGGCACGGTCCACGTCCTCGGACGGGGCGCGAGCTCCATCAACACGGGAGGCGAGAAGGTGTTCCCCGAAGAGGTGGAGGAAGCGCTGAAGACGCACCCCGCCGTGCGGGATGCGGCCGTCGTGGGCGTGCCCGACGCCCGCTTGGGGGAGATGGTCGTCGCAGCCGTCGAGCCGGAGGGCGAGGCGATGCCCACCGAAGAGGAGCTGATCGAGCACGTGAAGTCGCGGCTTGCCGGTTTCAAGGCGCCGCGCAGGGTGCGGTTCGTCCGCTCCGTCGGCCGTTCGCCGAGCGGGAAGCTCGACTACCGGCGCCACCGCGAAGAGGCGGCGCTGTGGCTCTCGGGCTCGGAGCCGGCACCTCCCGACAGTCCCTGATCTCGACGCGTCTCGGGCGCGGCCGGCGCGCGCCGAGCCGCGAAGCGGTAGACCGAGGGTGTGACCACTGCATCCGAGTCCGGCTCCGAGTCCTCCGCCACCGAGTGGGTTCGCCGCTTCGCCGAGGCACTCGGCGTGACGCCTCCGACCGACGACGAGGTGGCAGACCTTCTGGCCATCGCCGGC
>JAJYGW010000203.1 GCA_021790615.1 Actinomycetes bacterium
TCTGCTGGCCGTGGGCGGGTTCGGGCTTTGCGGCGTCCCGGTGGACCTCATCGACGCGGTGGTGGAGCACGGCGCGACGAACCTCGTGGTCGTGTCCAACAACTGCGGCGTCGACGGCTTCGGGCTCGGGCGCCTCCTCGCCCGGCACCGTGTCGCTCGGGTGACGGGGTCCTACGTGGGGGAGAACCGGGAGTTCGTCCGCCAGTTCCTGGGGGGGGAGCTCGAGGTGGAGCTGGTCCCCCAGGGCTCATTGGCCGAGCGGCTCCGGGCGGGGGGTTGCGGGATCCCCGCCTTCTACACGCCTGCCGGTGTGGGGACCTTGGTCGCAGAGGGCGGCCTGCCGTGGCGCTACGCACCTGACGGGTCGGTCTCGGTCGCCTCGCCGCCGAAGGAGGTCCGGGAGTTCGGCGGCCGTCACCACGTGCTCGAGCACGCCATCACCACCGACTTCGCACTCGTCCGCGCGACGAAGGGCGACACCGCCGGGAACCTCGTCTTCGACCTGGCCACGAGGAACTTCAACCCGCTGTGCGCGATGGCCGGCCGTGTGACCGTCGCGGAGGTCGAGGAGCTCGTGCCGGCCGGGGCGCTCGACCCGGTGTCGGTGCACCTCCCCGGCATCTTCGTCGAGCGGGTCGTCCAGGCGGACATGACCCGAGAGAAGCGCATCGAGAAGCGCACGGTCCGCCCGGCGTCCGAGCACCCGGGCGCAGTGGCTCCGGAGGACGCGACATGAGCTTGACGCACGCACAGATCGCCGCCCGGGCGGCGATGGACCTTTCCGACGGCGAGTACGTCAACCTCGGCATCGGGATGCCGACGCTCATCTCGAATTACCTGCCTGCGGGCGTGCACGTCGTGCTGCAGAGCGAGAACGGGATCCTCGGCGTTGGCCCCTACCCCAACGAAGGGGACGAGGACCCCGACCTCATCAACGCGGGCAAAGAGACGGTGACGGTCGACCCGGGGGCGTCGTTCTTCGACTCCGCGCTCTCCTTCGGGATGATCCGCGGCGGCCACGTCGGCACGGCCGTGCTCGGGGCGATGCAGGTCTCCGCCGACGGAGACCTCGCGAACTGGATGATCCCGGGGAAGATGGTGAAGGGCATGGGCGGGGCGATGGACCTCGTCCACGGGGTGCGTCGCGTGATCGTGATGATGGAGCACGTCGCCAAGGACGGAGCCCCGAAGATCGTGGAGCGGTGCTCGCTCCCCCTCACGGGAGCCCGGGTCGTGAACCGGATCGTCTCCGACCTCGCCGTCCTCGACGTGACGCCCCGCGGGCTGGTCCTACGCGAGGTGGCGCCAGGCGTCACCGCCGGCGACGTCCAGGCGGCCACCGAGCCCACGCTCTTGGTCCCAGAGCCGCCGACCACGATCCCCGTCGCCACGTAGGCCACCGGGGATCGACCCCGTCCCGCTCACCAGGCTCCGTCACCGGGGATCGACCCCGTCCCGGGCACCGGGCACCGGGCACCGGGCTCCCTCACCGGGTCCTTCGAGCTCGCACCGGCCACCGCTCGCAGCGCAGCGTCCGCCATGTCGCGCAGAAGCCCCGCCATCTGGGCGCGCGGCAGTCGGGCCGAGTGCGGCGTCGAGTTCATGAGGCCGAACGCCGCGTGGGCTGCCGCGACGGCCCGCTCTTCGCTGCAGCCGGTGAGACGCCCGACGACGTCCGCCCACACGGACACGTACTCGTGCTGGAGCGCGCGCACGGCCCTCTTGGCCTCCTCGGGGAGGCTCGCGAGATCGCGCTCCTGCACGGAGATGACGTCGGGCTCGTCCAGAGCGAACTCCACGTGGGACGCGATCAGCGCGGCGAGCGCGTGCGCCGAGTCCTCGGCTTCTTCGGCACGACTCCGCCCTCCGTCCAGCAGCCGCTGGCTCACGCCGACGAGCAGCTCGGCCAGGATGTCCTCCTTCGCGCGGAAGTGGCGGTAGAGCGCGGGCCCGGTCACGCCCGCCGCGGCGCCGAGATCGTCGACGGAGACGCCGTGGAAGCCACGGGTCGCGAACAGCTGCGCAGCGCACCCGAGGATCTGCCCCCGGCGGTCGCCGCCGCCCGGAGCCCGCCTGCTCGTCGCGGATGCCACGTCGCAAGGCTAGCAACACCATGTTAGCGATCGCTAACATGAAGAGACGATGGCCAAGGCCGAAGCCGCGTCCTTCCCTGTCCTGGGCTCGTCGGCGGATCCCGCGTCCGTGGGGTTCGCCGAGAACGCGGCACGCCACCTAGAGCTCGTCGGCGATCTCGCCGAGCGGCTCGGGCGCGCGGCCATGGGGGGCCCCGAGCCGGCCCGCCGGCGCCACGTCGAGCGGGGCAAGCTGCTCCCGAGGGACCGCCTGGCGCACCTCCTCGATCCTGGGTCGCCCTTTCTCGAGCTCTCGCCTCTGGCCGCGACAGGGTGCTACGACGACGAGGCTCCTGCCGCGGGCATCATCTGCGGAGTCGGCCGGGTCGCCGGGAGGGAGTGCCTCGTCGTCGTGAACGACGCGACCGTGAAGGGGGGGACCTACTACCCGTTGACGGTCAAGAAGCACCTGCGCGCGCAGGAGGTCGCCCTTGCGAACCATCTCCCTTGCATTTACCTGGTCGACTCTGGCGGGGCATACCTGCCGCGCCAGGACGAGGTCTTCCCCGACCGAGACCACTTCGGACGCATCTTCTACAACCAGGCGACGATGTCGGCGAAGGGGATCGCGCAGATCGCCGCCGTGCTCGGCTCCTGCACCGCAG
>JAJYGW010000321.1 GCA_021790615.1 Actinomycetes bacterium
GTATGTGCCCGGGGGAGATCGCTGCCGTGCAGGCCGCTGCTGGGCCGGTCCGCTCCGACATCGGCTCTTTCGTGGTTGCCCACCACACCGCCATCGAGGTCGGCATCGGCGGCGCGCTCGCCGTCGTTGCGGCCGCGACCGGCGTCGGGGCAGTGGCTGAGGGTGTTGCCGCCTTCGCCGCCGAGGGTGAAGCGGCGACGGCGGCTACGGAGCTCTCGGCGCAGCTCGGAGGAGTCTCGCTCGCCACGGGGTCTGCCAGCACACTCCTTGACGGGGCGAACTGCACGCTGGGCCACAACGCGATCGCGTGCGTCGGCCTCGGCCTGGGCCTCGTGAGCGGCGTGGCCTCGGGGCCTGGTGAGCTCGGGGTAGCTGCCGGGCTCGAACTCGATACGGTCCGCGGTGGCGCCCTGTTCAGTGCGGGGCTGTTCGGAACGGCCGTCGGGATCGCGGGCGGGATCCTCGACACGGCCTCGGGCGTCGAGGAGCTCTCGAGTCGAGGTGCCTGTGGAGCCTCCTGAGCATCCCCACCTGCTCCCCTTCGAGAAGCGCTAGGTGGCCTGGGTCTGCAAGGCACAGCTGGCGAAGTTGGCGGCGTCGTCGCCGGGAACCCCGGAGGAGAACGAACGCGTTGCCTTCGGACGGGCACTCGTTGGGTGCAGGGCTCTCTGGGTGGGCATCGCTTCCCCTTTCTCCATCATCATCTTCCTGGTCATCCTGACGGTGGGGACCTCATGGGCTCTGCTCGCCGCCGCTGCCGGATGTGCCTGCGTGGGTATGTCGGTTGTCCGAGGGCGGCAGTCGAAAGCGTTCCGCGTACGTAGCACGACCACGACACCACCAGAGCACTGACCGCTCGCGCCCGACGCGAAGCGGGACGGTACGGACGCTCGCGCTGTCCTGGGTATCCGGGGCTCCGGGTCGTGGACCGCAGTGCGAGTGGCGCCCTACACGGGAAGCCGCCGTGGACCCGCAGGAGCACCAAACCGACCCCGGAGCCAGACGACGCCGAGCTCCCCGAGGGCTGGCGCCCCGCCGAGGTGGCTGGGTCTGCGATCTCCTGGACGACCCCGCTGGACCTCGGGTGGGGTACGGTTCGGGCCGGTGGTGACCGTCGAGCCGCAGGCGGAGAGGTCGCAGCGAGAGCCGGGATCGATGTCCGTTGTCCTGGTCGACACGACGTGGCGCCCGGGGCCGACGCCCCCGTGGCGGCGTGCCTTTGCGATCGCCCGAGTGAACCGAGCGGCAGGAGCTGCGCCGGGAATGCCGTGCTTCGGGGCAGTCGCCGGGCCGGAGGCGTCGAGCCCGGGTCCCGGGCAGGCGGAGGTTGAACCAGCGTGAGCGGCTGGCGCCCCGACGAGACTCGAGACGACGCCGGTCCGGACGAGCCTGGCGAGCGCGTCGCCCACCGACTGCGGGTGCGGCCGGCGCTCGTGGGCGCTGCCGTTGCGGTCGTGGTCGTCGTGGGCATCGTCGCGTGGCGGGTCGTGAGGACGGTCGATCCGGGGAGCGGCGCGTTCCCTCGGCCGATCGGGGCAGTCGAGACGTGTTCGCCAGGGCGGACCTTCGCGATGGGCGCCATGAGTGTCTCCAACCCGACGCGCCAACCCCTCCGGTTCACCTCGCTCTCCCTCGTCGACGACAATCACCTCAGGGTGCTCGGTGTCGAGTTCGTCCCGATCGTGAGCGGCCGGGACGGCGGGTACGACCTGATCGGTTGGACACCGTCCTGGCCGCCGGGGCCGACCGTCATCCCCCGCGACGCCCTCTGGAGGGACCGTCGGGCGCTCCCCTTCGTGATGCCCCCCTCGACCCACGGCCAGGTCTGGAACTTGGTCTTCGGGCTCCAGGTGGTCGGTGCCTCGGTCGGGTCGACCGAGCAGGTCGTGATGGGGTACTCCTTCGAGGGGCAGCGCTATCTCTGGCAGTCGGGGGCGACGCTGGTCCTCGTCGCCTCGAAGCGGCTCAGCTGCACTACCCCTTCGGTGGAGGCGCTGATGAGCAAACTCGGCGCGTCGGTCATCCGTTCCGAGTAGCCCGCCGCTCTCCGGGCGCTCAGCGACCCTGCCAGCGCGGGGGGCGCTTCTCGATGAAGGCGCGAGGACCTTCGGCGAAGTCCTCGGTCGCAGCAAGCTCCGCGATCGTGCGCTGGCTGAGCTCGAAGAGCGGCCCCTCCTCGTCCTGGAGCGCGGCCAGCGCGACCCGGCGGGTGGCCCGGACCGCGAGCGGCGCCGCCGCGACGATGCGAGCGGCGAGCTGCGTCGCCCCGGCGAGGGCCTCGCCGGGCTCGGTGAGGAGGTTCACCATCCCGAGCTCGTACGCCCGGGTCGCCGGCAGCGGGTCCCCGGTGAGCAGCACCTCCATCGCCACGGCTCTCGGTAGCGCCTTCGGCAAGCGAAACAGGCCTCCCGCGGCAGCGACCAGCGACCGCTTCACCTCGGGGAGCCCGAAGCTCGCGGTCCGGGACGCGACGACGAGGTCGCAGGCGAGCACCAGCTCGCAGCCGCCGGCCAGCGCCGGGCCGTCGACAGCGGCGACGAGGGGCTTCTCCCGGGCGCGTTGGACCAGGCCCGCAAAGCCGCCCCGAGCCGTCCGGAGCGTGGCGCCTTCGCCACTGGCGATGACCTTCAGGTCGGCCCCGGCGGAGAAGACCGGCCCGGCGCCGGTGAGGATGCCCACCCAGAGCGAGTCGTCCTCCTCGAGCCGGTCGATCGCAGCCTCGATGCCGGTCG
>JAJYGW010000129.1 GCA_021790615.1 Actinomycetes bacterium
CGTCGAGCTTGGGGAGGAGCGCGTGCGGGTCCGTGGCCCGAAGGGAGCGCTCGAGCGGCGGGTGCCGGCGGGGATCAGCCTCCGGAGCGAGGCCGAGGTGATCGTCGTCGAGCGTGCCGACGACAGCCGCACCAACCGGGCGCTACACGGCCTCACCCGCTCCCTGGTCGCGAACATGGTGGCTGGCGTGTCCGCTGGTTTCGTGAAGGAGCTGGAGATCGTGGGGGTCGGCTACCGCGCCACCGCCACCTCGCCGACGCAGCTCGAACTGGCGCTCGGCTTCTCCCATCCCGTGCGTTTCGCCGCTCCAGACGGCGTCACCTTCGAGGTGCCCGCGCCGACCCGGATCCGGGTCGTCGGGATCGACAAGGAGCTGGTCGGGCAGGTCGCGGCCAATATTCGCAAGATCCGAAAGCCCGAGCCCTACAAGGGCAAGGGGGTCCGCTACGCCGGTGAGCGCGTCCTGCGCAAGGCCGGCAAGGCGGCGAAGTGAGCCCTTCGCTCGAAACGGGAACACACATGACGAGAGCTACCCACCAGACCCGAAGCCTTCGCCGCCGGCGTCACGCCCGCGTCCGAGCCAAGGTCTCCGGCACCGCAGAGCGGCCGCGCCTCGCGGTCTTCCGCTCGAACCGACACATCGTGGCACAGGTCATCGACGACGTGAGCGGACGGACCCTCGCGGCCGCATCCACCCACGAGCCGGCCCTGCGTGACGCCGGGACCGGCAACGTGGCCGGCGCAACTGCGGTCGGCTCGCTGGTTGCGGCGCGCGCCAAGGAGGCCGGGGTCACCCGCGTGGTCTTCGACCGAGGCGGGTTCCTCTACCACGGGCGGGTCGCTGCCCTCGCGGATGCCGCGCGTGCGGCCGGACTGGAGCTGTGATGGTCGAAACCACCTACGAAGAGCGCACCATCAAGGTCAACCGCGTCGCGAAGGTGGTGAAGGGTGGCCGGCGCTTCTCCTTCACCGCACTCATGGTGATCGGTGACGGCCGTGGCAAGGTCGGGCTCGGCTACGGCAAGGCGAAAGAAGCCGGGCTCGCCGTCCAGAAGGGCATCGAAGAGGCCAAGAAGAACCTGTTCGACGTCCCCCTCGCAGGGAACACGATCACCCATCCCATCCTCGGAGAGGCCGGGGCCGGGCGCGTCCTGCTCAAGCCGGCGGCGCCCGGTACCGGCGTGATCGCCGGCGGCGCCGCCCGGGCCATCCTCGAGCTGGCGGGCATCCACGACGTCCTCGCGAAGTCCCTCGGTTCTTCGAACGGAATCAACGTCGCCCACGCGACGATCGCCGGCCTCAAGTCGCTCCGCCGGCCGGACGAAGTGGCGCGGCTTCGTGGCAAGCCAGCCGACGAGGTCATCCCGAAGGGCGTTCTCCGGGCCTACGAGGAACGGCGCCGGGAGCGGGAGGCGTCGCGATGAGCCGCATCGAGGTTCGCCAGCACCGCTCGGCCATCGGAACCAAGCCCAAGCACCGTGGCACCTTGCGGGCGCTCGGGCTGGGCCGTATCGGGGACACCAACGTGCTCGCCGACCGACCGGAGATCCGGGGCATGATCGCCCGGGTGCCCCATCTCGTCGAGGTACGGGTTCTCCCCGAGGGACCTGAGGGTCCCGAGTCCACGGCGGCACGCGCAGGGACCGAGGAGGGGTCATGAAGTTGCACGAGCTCCGCCCCGCGGAGGGGTCGCATCGGCCTCGCCGGCGGGTCGCAAGGGGTATCGGTGGCAAGGGTGGCAAGACCGCCGGTCGCGGGACGAAGGGTCAGCACGCGCGTGACACGGTGAAGCCCGGTTTCGAGGGTGGCCAGCTCCCGCTCACCCAGCGCATCCCCAAGCTGAAGGGTTTCACCAACCCCTTCCGGGTGGAGTACCACGTCGTGAACCTCGACGATCTCCCTGCCGCGAGCGAGGAGGGCCGGGTCACCCCGGCGTCGCTGCGGACGCGGGGCCTCGTCCACGCGGGCGGCCTGGTGAAGGTGCTCGGGGGCGGCCAGCTCGAGCAAGCGCTCGCCGTGGAGGCACACGCCTTCTCCGCCTCTGCCGTGGCCGCGATCGAGGCTGCAGGCGGTAGCGTGACGGTCGTGGCGCGCCCGAACGGGAGCCGGAGGGTCGCTGCCAAGGGGAACGCCCTCACCAACCGGTAGGGGCTCGCTGGGGCAGCGCCTGCGGCCCGGCTGGGGAGCCCGAGGAGGCGAAGACGGTGCTGTCCAGCCTGCGGAACATCTTCAAGATCCCGGACCTGCGCAACAAGGTGCTCTTCACCTTGTTGGTGATCGCGATCTACCAGCTCGGTGCCAACGTGCCGGTGCCGGGGATCTCGATCGCCGCGCTCAAGTCCTTCGAGCAGAGCGCGCAGCACTCGGGGGCGTTCCTCTTCCTCAACCTGTTCTCCGGCGGGGCGCTCACGAGGCTCGCGGTGTTCGGCCTCGGGATCATGCCCTACATCACCAGCTCGATCATCATCCAGCTCTTGACGACCGTGATCCCCAAGCTCGAGGAGTGGCGTGACCAGGGTGCAGTCGGTGAGCGCAAGCTCACGCAGGCCACCCGCTACCTCACCGTGGCGCTCGCGGTACTCCAGTCGACGGGCTTGGTGTTCGTGTTCCACGGCGGTGGCGGGGGCCTGTTCGGCAACGGCTCGTCGGTCGACCTGATCCCGCAGTTCACGGTGCCCCGGGTCCTGTTCATCATCCTCACCCTGACGGCCGGCACCGCCTTCGTGATGT
>JAJYGW010000296.1 GCA_021790615.1 Actinomycetes bacterium
TCCTTGCCGTTGCCGAGCACCTCGGGGAGAGCTATCGCCACCAACCCGACGGCACCAAAGGCGACCGCGATCGTGCCAGCGGTCCGCGTTCCTTTGGTCGCCCTGGCCTTTGCCCACCCCACCGCGACGACGAGGCCCGCGCCGATCAGCCCGGCGAGCAGGCCGAGAAGCACCGCCCACAAGGTGAGTGAGGCGCTCACCGGGAGGTGGCCGACGTCGTAGGTGGGGCGGTCGGGGAGCAGCAGCCAGGAGATGCCGGTGGCCACCCCGGCGGTGGCGAGGGCGGGGAGGACTGTCGGCAGCGCCAAGGTCCCAAGGAGCACCTCGGCCGCGAACAGGGCGCCGCCGAGGGGGACGTTGTAGACGGCGGCCATGCCGGCCCCGGCCCCGCAGGCGACGAGGACTTGGCGCTCGTTCGCGCCAAGACCGAACCGATCGCACAGGCTGCTCGCCACCCCCGCGCCGAGCTCTTTGGGGGCGCCCTCCCGACCAAGGGTTGCCCCCGCTCCGACCGCGACGATCTGCAAGAGGGCGTTCGCCGCGGTGTCGAGGGGTCGGAGCCGCCCCTGGTGTTCCCACACCGCTTCATCGAGCCCTCGCACCGGGCCACCGAGCTTGCGCAGTAGGACCCACGCCCCACCGAGGACGATCCCCGCGCCCGCCAGCACTGCGAGCGGGCGCCAGCGTGGCGCGTGGCGGACGCCGCTCTGGAAGTCGCCGTGGCGGTAGCTGTAGGCGAAGTGCTGGACGGCGTGGAGGATCGCCATCAGCACGCCCGCACCGAGGCCCGCCCCGACGCCGACGAGGACGACGACCAGCCAGAACCGCCACGAGCGCAGGGAGAGGTCCGACGCGTCGCGGTCAAACGGCAGGTTGGGCTGGTGCGGACCCCGCCCGGCGGTGGCGGCTCCCACGACGCTAGCGGGGCAGCTCGTGCGGCGAGGTGACGGCGCCGGGGGTTTCCGTACACCCATTCCGGTCGAATCCGTACACCGATTCCGGAGTTTCCGCACACCCTCGGACGCGAGAGCTCGGAGCGGCGGCGCTGGCGTGAGGTAGGTGGGGCAGGGCACCCTGACTCGAACAGTCCTCCAAGACGATCGAGCAGGAGCCCATGCCCCGGCCCCATATCAGCATGCGAAACATCCGCGAACTACTGCGCCTGTGCCTCGGCGAGGGCCTCAGCCTGCGCAAGGCAGGAGCCTCGCTCCAGATGCCGGTCACGACGCTGCGGGAGCACCTGCAGCGCGCCAAGGCGGCCGGGATCACCTGGCCACTGCCCGAGGGCCTCGACGACGACGACCTCGAAGCGATGCTCTTCCCGAAGGCTCCGGCGGCGGCCGTTCGCCCGATGCCGGAGTGGAAGAAGATCCACGTCGAGCTCCGCCGCCCGCACGTGACCTTGATGCTGCTCTGGATTGAGTACAGGGAGGCGAATCCCGACGGCTATGCCTACAGCCAGTTCTGCGAGCACTACCGCCGGTGGCGCCGTGGGGTCGATCTCGTCATGCGACAGGAGCACAAGGCCGGCGAGAAGCTCTTCGTCGACTTCCCCGGAGCAAGGATCCCGATTGTTGACGAGCGGACCGGTGGGGTGCTCTTTGAGGCGGAGCTGTTCGTCGCCGCCCTCGGCGCCTCCTCCTACATCCACGCCGAGGCGGTGCGCTCCCAAGAGCTCTTGTACTTCGTGACCGCCAACGTGCACACCTTCGAGGCGCTCGGCGGGTGCCCCGAGATCTGTGTCTGCGACAACCTGCGCTCGGGCGTCACGCGCCCGCACCGCTACGAGCCGGACGTGAACGCCACCTACGCTGAGATGGCGGCCCACTACAACGTGGCGATCATTCCGGCAAGAAGTTACAAGCCGCGTGATAAAGCAAAAGCAGAGGGCGCCGTATTGCTCGTCGAACGCTTCATCATCGCACGTCTGCGCAACACACGCTTCACGAGCCTCTCGGAGCTGAACGTTGAGATCACCCGCCTGGTCGCCTGGATCAACGAGCGGCCGTTCAAGAAGATCGACGGCAGCAGGAAGTCACTGTTCGAGGCCCTCGACCGCCCCGCTCTCCGCCCGCTTCCTGCGACCCGCTATGAGTTCGCGACGTTCCGCCGTGCCAAAGTGGGCCTTGACTACCACCTCGAGATTCGCGCAGATCGGCATTTTTACTCCGTTCCGCACACCCTCGTCGGCGAGAAGGTCGAACTCCGCCTGTCGGCGAGCACGGTCGAGGTGTTCTTCCGTCACCGCCGCGTTGCCTCCCACGTCCGCTCCGACCGCCCGGGATTCACAACCGACCCCGCCCACATGCCCGACTCCCACCGGCGCCACGGCAGCTGGACGCCCTCGCGCGTCGTCGCTTTCGCGGACAAGACCGGCCCGGCGACAGCCAAGCTCGTCGCTGAGGTGATGGCGGCGCGGCGCCATCCCGAGCAGGGATTTCGCTCCTGTCTCGGGATCGTCCGCCTGGCGGACCGCTACGGGCCCGAGCGCCTCGAGAAAGCCGCGACGCGTGCCCTTGCGCTTTGCTCCTACTCCTTCCGCTCGGTCGAGTCGATCCTGAAGAACGGCCTCGACAAAGAGTTGCTCCCGGTCGAGGGGGCTGAGCAGCTCACCCTTCCCATCCACAACAACGTCCGCGGCGCGGACTACTACCAATGAGAGGAGAACCAGCAGTGCTCAGCACCCAGACGATCGAGGGCCTCCACGCCCTGAAGCTCCCCGCCATGG
>JAJYGW010000045.1 GCA_021790615.1 Actinomycetes bacterium
GCGGGGTTGCACGACCGGCCGCGCTCCGACAAGGGCGGCGTGCGCCTGGACCCGGCCCTGCTCGACGAGGCGATCCGCCTGCGCCTGGAAGTGCCCGCCAGAAGCGCCGCCCACATCAGCGAGATCATCGCGATCCGCCACGGCGTCCGCCTGCCTGAGCGCACCCTCGCCGAGCAGTTCCGGCGGCGCGGCTTCACCCGCGGTGAGCTCCTCCGCGACGGTCGGACGTTCGGGCGATACGAGGCCGAGGCGCCCAACGAGCGCTGGATCGGCGACGTGCTCGCTGGCAGGCGGGGCCGGGCTTGGCTGTCCGCTCGGCTCGGGGGCGGCGGGCTGAATCGTCATGCGGGGCATCATACCGACCGTCGCGCTCGCTACCCTCGGCCCAGGGTCGTGGTCCTCGAGTCTGACGATGTGTCTCGTACCCTCGTCCGTGTCCGGTGCGAACCGGCGCTTCAGCTCTCTGCACCTTTGAGTTCGTCGCAACGGCCGGGCCCTGAGCCCGCGACACGGGCGCCGGACCGGGTCCGC
Source organism: Actinomycetes bacterium (assembly GCA_021790615.1). The sequence goes on from JAJYGW010000045.1 coordinate 532, forward strand.
ACCGCCGCCCCCTCCCCTCACGCGCCCACCAGCCCCGCCCGCGCCAGGGCCTCCGCCGCCCGGGCCCCCAGGGCATCAGGGGTCGCGCGGGCGTAGCGCCGCGTGACGTCGGTGGACGAATGGCCGAGGTAGCGGCTGACCTCGTCGAGGGGCATGCCGTGGTTCACCAGGAGCGTGGCCGTGGCATGGCGGATGCGGTGGGCGCCGAAGGTGGCAAGGGTGCCGCCCCCCGCGTGGTAGCGACGACGGAGCATGAGCGAGAGGGAGTTGGTGGTGAGGGGATGGACGCCCTGCTCGTGGTGCGCCGAGAGGAAGAGGAAGCCCGGACCGTCCGGCGCCTCTCCCAGGAGCTGGGTGCGTCCCTGCGCGAGGTAGGCGAGCAGGGCGGCCCGCGTCTCGGGATGGAGAGCCACCTCGAGCGTCTTGCCGCCCTTGCCCCGCCGGAAGCGCAGCACCCCATGGTCGAAATCGACGTCGTCGGTCCGCAGGAGCCGCACCGCGCTGTTGCGCGCGGCGGTGGTCGTGAGCACCGACACGATGGCCCGGTCGCGCAGATCCAAGGATCCCGCCCCTGCACAGCCCCGCTCGAGCGCGTGGAGGTCGGCGAGGGTGGCGGACTTGGGCGGGGTCTCCTCGGACGGCAGGAGGGGGTGCAACCCCGCCCGTCGATGGGTGCGCCGGAACGGGTTGGCGGTGAGATACCCCTCATCGAGGAGCCACAGACAGAGCGCACGCAGGGGGCGCATGTAGGCGTTGACGCTGTTGAGCGAGAGCGGCTGCGCCATGCTGTGGGCAGCCGAGCGCTCCACCGCATCGGGATCGCCCCGCCACACCCCGCACACCTTCGGCCGTGAGCGCAACTCCTCGACATACGCCGCCAGCGTGTGGAGATCGAGCGCGGTGGTGGTGGCTGGGCGTCCCGTGGCAGCGAGCCAGTCGAGGAAGCGGCGGAAATCGGCAGCGTGCTTGGCGCAGGTCAGCGGACGCCAGGCCGAGCCGTAGAGGGCGGTGTAGGTCGCGATGAGGGGCGCGAGCGGTGCACCCTGGGGCGGCACAGCGGGCTGCGGCGCTGGCCAGGAGCGCGCTGTCGACCAGCCTGCCGTGTCCCCTCCGGCCGGCACGGGATCCCGGCGCACCTTGTGCCGGAGGCGCCGACGCGGGATGCCCGTGCCTGCTCCGACCCGCTGCGCGGGGCTGCTTGACATGACGTTATACTACGTCAGATCGACAGGATACGCAACCGAGACTCGACGGCCAGGGGCCGGAGGCGGTGGAGATGGTCCTTGACGAGGCGACCTTCCGGGAACGTCTGCGCGAAGTGCTGGCCCGTTCCGGGCTCTCCCAACGCGCCCTCTCCGGCGCCTTCGGGCGCGATCCGGGCTACGTGCAGGCGCTCTTGGATCCCCAGCGACCGTCACGGGCGCGACCCACCCCGGCTGACCTAGTGCGCGCCTCCGATGCCACCGGTATCTCGTTCGTCGAGCTGCTCGAGCGGCTGTGCGACGTACCGCCTCAGCGCCTCGCCGCAGAACTCACCGCGCTCGGGCTCTCACCTGCCGCTGACGCGGCGCTCCACGCTTTGAGCGAGGAGGAGCGGCGCAGCGTTGCCGACTACGTCGCCTTCCTCGCCGCACGGCGTCGGGGCCGGACACCTCCTCCTCACCAACGACCGGCGGCGGTGAAGTAGAACTGCGTCCCCGCCTCGTTGAGGGCAGCGCCATACACCGCCGCATCGACGAGATCGTCGTGCTCGCCGTTGGGGAAGGCCACCACCTCGTCCTCATAGAGCCGAAGACCGGGGGCGCCGCGGAGGTGGAAGACCGTGCCTGCCTCGTAGCGGGCGGCGAGGGCGCGGGCGCGCACGACCTTGTCGCGGTCGGGATAGACCGCCCGGGCGGGCAGGCGCGTGCGGGCCAGGAGCTCGCGGGTGAAGGTGGACTGGTAGGCGGTGGCCTCCACGTTGAGGTCGGCGAGCGGCCGGGCCCCAGGCGAACGGATCGTCAGGCCCGCGAAGCCCGCCGGCAACGCGTCGCTCGGCCACAGGAGCCGGGGCCCATCGGCCTGCCCAGCGTCGAGCTGCCCTGCCTCATCGAGCCCGGTGAGCCAGCGCCGATGGCCCTCGTCGAGGCGCAGGTGCCAGGCGCCCACCAAGTAGAGGTTGCCCTGTCCGTCTTCCAGCCACTCCACCGCCGCGGT
>JAJYGW010000060.1:0-2129 GCA_021790615.1 Actinomycetes bacterium
ATGGTCATGGGCGGGCAAAGAGCAGTACGTGCTCTGTCTTCGCTCGCGAATTCGCCAGGTTGAATGCTTTCGAGGCCTGGCGGATTGCTAGCTCCGCTCTCCCGACCAGGATGAAGCCGGCGTCCACGGCGCGGATATGGCCCGATGCCACCAGCGACGTCAGATAGGTATGAACGGTGTCCGGATGGATGCGCGTCACGTCGGCGATCACGATGTGGGCGCCCGCCCGTGCGAGTTCGGCGGCGATGGCACGACCGATTCCGGAGGCACCTCCCGTCACGATCGCGACCTTCCCCAGTAGCTCCATCGGCTGCCTGCGTCTCCCAGCCCCTGCCGGGGGATCGACTTGCTCTCAGTCGCTCCCCTGTTGGATACCTACGATAGTAGATAGGCAAGACGGGTAGCGACCCATCGAGAGCGCGGGTCCGCCGGGAAGCGATCGGCGAGAAGCGCCAGGACCAGCCGGAGCGCTCGCCGTCCCACCCGGAGGCGGCTGATCCCGCAGCGGGCAGCGCACCGAGCCGGCCGTGCGTGCCGGCCGGCAGCTACGCTCCTCTCCCGGTTGCGTCGGTGCCCACACCGTCCCGGCCCCGCGCCTGCGAGCTAGGCGGGCGAGGCGAGGTGCTTTCGCATCTGGAGGGTCGTGATCTCGTAGCCGGAGCCCTCATAGAGGTGACGAGCGACCGTGTTGGAGCCGAAGACGTTGAGCCCGAGGGCCGCGACGCCGCGGCCGGCCGCCTCTCGTTCGCCTGCTTCGAGCAGCACCCTGCCGTAGCCCTTCCCACGGAGCTGCTCGGCCACCTCGATGTCGTAGATCCACCCGCCCTGTCCTGACCCGGGCCGGTGCTCGAGGGCGATCCAGATGATCCCGGCGGGCTCGCCCTCGAGGGTCTCGGCGATGCGGAGCAGCATCCCCGGAGAGTCGGCGCCGCCGGGAAGCAGGCGGTCGGTCTCCTCTGAGGCGAGCGTCTCGGCCTCTGCAAGGCTCCAATCGCCGGCGCGGACGTGCTCGGCGGCGTAGCCGGTGACGAGACGCGATCTGTACTGCGCGAACTCTTCACCGGTCATCGGGCGCAGACGGATCTCTGGCATGGGGTGCATTCTGACCTCGGGCAGCATGGGTGTGACGGCTCCCGCCCGAGTTGCGCCCGGCTTCCTGGCAGACGAGCCCTGACGGGGCTCTCGTTTGACGACTCTCTCGTCTTGCACCTTGGAGGATGGCAAGCTCGCGGTGAAGCGGTATGGCTCGTTCCGTTCTCCTCGCCCGGTACGACACCGGTGCGCTCGATCACCGAGGGCGCGGTCGGGGTAACCGGGAGCCTTGAGGACGGGAGGAGGATCGGCACCGAGGCGACGGGTGCCGCACGAACCGGAACGAGCTTGCGCTACGAGTGGCCCCGCCGCTCTTCGGAGGCCCTCTCGGCTCAGGCTTCACCGAGGGTAGGAGAGCCTGCCGCGCCGTCGGAGGTGCTCGGCGCAGGCACGACTCGGGCGGCTCGACCGTTCCGGACGATGCGCCGCCCAGGTCGAGGAGCCGGGCCGGCTCTGAGCACCCAAGGTGGACGCCGAGGTTCGTGGCTCCAACGTGCCGTCCGGCCGTCCCGCCTCGAACAGCGAGATGGCGCGAGCCTGGGCCGCCCGTTCGGTGTTTGGATGGAGTCATGACGATCGAGCAGGACGGGATCCGGGTGGCGAGCGCCGCCCGCGAGATCGACGCTGAGGCGGGTCGCATCTTCGAGCTCATCGCGGACCCGGCACAGCAGCCTCGCTGGGATGGCAACGACAACCTGGCCGTGGCCGAGGAGGGCCAGCGGGTCCGCTCCGTCGGCGACGTGTTCACCACGAGGCTGACAGGTGGCGCCGTTCGCGAGAACCATGTGGTGGACTTCGTGGAGGGAAGGCGGATCGCCTGGAAGCCGGCAGAGCCCGGTCGCGAGCCACCTGGGCATCTCTGGGCTTGGACCCTGGAGCCACTCGGGCCGTCCCGGACGCACGTCACGCACACCTACGACTGGACCCGGCTCGTCCTGTTGATGCGCGACCTGGAAGCGAAGATGCCCTTCGTGGGGATGCGCTGGCTCAAGAACAAGGTCCTGGGGCCGCACAACGTGGGGGTGGTCGGCATCGCG
>JAJYGW010000060.1:2139-13249 GCA_021790615.1 Actinomycetes bacterium
GCCCGCCGAGGGCAGCTGAGACTGGGCCGCGAGCCGCCCGTTGAGGAGGCCAGCCGGGATGCTCTGGTTGTGTCGTTCCATGACCGTTCGCGGGCCCAGATAGCGTCACCCGGCCAGCAGAGATCGCTCCCGCTCCCGCTGAGACGGCGCGATCAGGTTCGACCGGGTGCAAAGACCGGGCGGGCGGTGAACGCCTCATGATGGGCGGTATCGGCCGCTGAGCTGCTGCACCTCGAGCCGCGCCTTGCCACGCGAGCGAAGCCGGGATTCGATGACGAGCGATGGGAGCCCTCCGGACATGAAGCTCTCCCCGGTGGGCGCTTGGTCACTACCGCCCGCGCTCGGTGGGACCGGGGCGCGGGTGACCGGCCGTGGCCTGCGGCCGTCGCCTCTCGGTGGCCTGACAGGGCCGGAGGCCGGGCGCCGGTCCGACCGGCATGCAGCTGGTGCCCGGTTCGATCGGAGTGTTCCAGCTGTGGGACCAACGACGAGGCATAGCCTGCCTGGCGATGGAGACCTCGACTGACCCCGACCCTCGCTGGGAGAGCTGGAGGCGGGCGAGACCCGAGCCCCTCGGACTGCACCTCGACACGGCCGCCGCCGGGAGGAGCTCGCGCGCCGTGCTGTCTGCGGTCTCCGACCATGCACTTCTCGAGGCGCGGGCGGGCGCTTACGTGGCGCAGGAGATGGCGGCCGACGCCCTCGCCGCAAGCCGGGCCGCAATCGGCCGGTTGCTCGGCATGCCGGAAGGCGGCATCGCCTTCGTCGAGAGCGCGAGCGTGGCGCTCAGCACGCTGCTCCAGGCCTGGCCCTTCGAGCAGGGAGCGACCGTCGCCGTGGCACCGAGCGAGTGGGGTCCCAACCTGGCGACCTTCACACGACATGGACTCGGGATGGTCGACCTGCGCGTCGATGCCGATGGCCATGTCGATCTGGCCGAGCTGGAAGACCTGCTCGCCTCGTCACCGCCGTCTATGGTCCACATCACCCAGGTGGCCTCGCACCGCCCGCTCGTCCAGCCCGCGACCGAGATCGCCACCGTGTGCCGACAGGCGGGAGTGCCGCTCATCGTCGACGCCGCCCAGGCTCTCGGGCACGTGGACACCGCCACCGGCGCCGACATCATCTACGCCACCAGTCGCAAGTGGCTCACCGGGCCCCGGGGGGTCGGCGTCCTCGCCGCCGCCCCGCAGTGCTCGGACCGGCTGCGGGCGACGCTCACGGCCTCGCATCAAGACCCGGCCGACGAGACGATCGGTGCCGCCCTCAGCTCGCGAGAGGCGCACCTGGCGGGGCGTCTCGGCCTCGGCCGTGCCGCCCAGGACCTCCTCGAAATGGGCCCGGCGGCGGTCTTCGAGAGGCTGGCGGCCGTCGGCCGTGCCACCCGCCGCATTCTCGGCAGCCTGGACAACTGGCGGGTGATCGGGCCCACTGACGAGGCGAGCGCCATCACGGCCCTCGAGCCCGCCGCGGGTCAGGACGTCATGGGAGTGCGCTCGCGCCTTCTTCGCGACCACGGCACGGTGACGACGGCCCAGCAGGTCTTCCGGGCGCCCCGCGACATGTCCTCGCTCACGTTGCGCGTGAGCCCTCACGTCGACTGCACCAGCGACGACCTCGTCCGCCTGAGAGAGGCGCTGGCGTCGTTGTGAGAGGTGTCCGGGGCGGCAGAGGCGCGGACGGCGCGCCTTCGGCCGGACGTGCGCCGGCCGCCGGATGCTCCTCGTGCCACCGGGATGGACACGACCTCGCCGCCCTCAAGGTTGAGCAGCGCCCGCGGGCGTGGCGCGCGATCTCGTCCGCGAAGTCCGACAGGGCTCTTCTCACGAGGCGGACGGCGCCATCGGGATGGGCACACAGGCGCCACGCGGTGCTCGACGGCTACGAAGAGCTGGGCGAGCGCTGCGACCAGATGGCGCTCTCGACGCCCGTCGGGCTCGACCTCGACGGCGATGGCCGGAGCCCGAGGGCGCAGGGGTCGCACTGCGCGCCGGAACGCGGGCTCGGTATCTCGCCACCCCGCCCGCCTCTGCCAGTCCGCAGGCGTCCTCCGGCGGAAGCGGTGGCGCCGAGGTACGGATCGAGGTTCCCGGCACCCTCGCCCCGTCCCTGGTGGAGGGAGCCGGCGCCAGCACGGGCGAGGCGAAATCACCCGACCGGGCCGGCCGGCCGGCGCCAGGCCGGCGCGAACCGGCTGTCGCCCGTCGGATCCCCCGGCAAAGAGGGCGGCGAGGCTTCGATACCCTTTGGCCATGGACGCCGGGAGCATCCGACACGCATATCTCGACTACTTCCGCGAGCGCGGCCATGTCCGCATCGCGCGGGCCAACCTCGTCCCCCGCGAGGACCCGACCACGCTCTTCACCGGCTCGGGGATGCAGCCCCTCATCCCCTACCTGCTCGGGGCGCCCCATCCCGACGGCACGCGGCTCGTCGACTCGCAGCCCTGCTTTCGAGCGGAGGACATCGACGAGGTCGGTGACGCCCGGCACACGACGATGTTCGAGATGCTCGGCAACTGGTCGCTCGGCGACTACTTCAAGGCCGAGCAGCTGCCATGGCTGTTCAGCTTCCTGACCGAGGTCCTTGACCTCGACCCCGGACGGCTCTACGTCAGCGCCTTCGCCGGATCGCCCCGGTGGGGGATCCCCCGGGACGATGAGTCGATCGAGATCTGGGCCGGACTGCTCTCCAAGGCAGGTGTGAGCGCCGAGGTGGTCGACCTCGGGACGGCCGAGGAGGCGGCGCGCCGGGGCATCGGGCAGGGCCGGATCATCCTCTACGACGAGTCGCAGTGCTGGTGGAGCCGCTCCGGCCCGCCGGCGTCGATGCCCGCGGGTGAGCCCGGCGGCATCGACTCGGAAGTCTTCTACCTCTTCCCGCAGGTCGTCCACGACGCCGCCTTCGGGGTGCACTGCCACCCCCACTGCGACTGCGGTCGCTTCGTCGAGATCGGCAACTCGGTGTTCATGCAGTACCGGCGGACGGAGAGCGGCTTCGAGCGGCTCCCCCAGCCGAACGTCGATTTCGGCGGCGGCCTCGAGCGCCTCGCCATGGCGTCGATCGACGCTGACGACGTCTTCGAGGTCGACCTGTTGAAGTCCGTGACGGCTGCCATCGACGCCATGCTCCCGGCCGCCTCGAGCGGTGACCGCCGCGCCAAGCGGATCATCGCCGACCACGCCCGCGCGGTCGTCTTCCTCGCTCTCGACGGCGTCGAGCCCTCCAACAACACCCAGGGCTATGTCATGCGTCGCTTCGCCCGCCGGGCAGTGCGCCAGGGCCTTCTTCTCGGGATCGACTCCGGGCTCCTGTCGGCGCTCGTCGCCCCGATCGCCGCCAGCTACCAGTCCGCCTACCCGGACCTGGCGGACCGTGCCGGCCACATCACTGCGGTGCTCGACCGCGAGGAGAGCCTCTTCCGCAGGACCCTCGCCCGTGGCGTCCGGGAGCTCCCGAAGCTGGCCGGCCCGCTCCTCACCGGCGACGTCGTCTTCACCCTCTTCGACACCTACGGCTTCCCGCCCGAGCTCAGCGTGGAGGAGGCCCAGTCGGCCGGCCTCCCGGTGGAAGAGGGCTGGCGAGCGCGCTACGACCAGCTCATGGCCGAGCAGCGGGAGCGGTCCCGCACGGCGGCAGCCGGCATGTTCAAGGGGGGCCTGGCGGACCAGTCGGAGGCGACCACCCGCCTGCACACCGCCACCCACCTCCTCTACAAGGCGCTCCGGCTGGTCCTCGGTGACCATGTCGTCCAGCGGGGCAGCAACATCACGCCCGAGCGGCTGCGTTTCGACTTCTCCCACCCGGCCAAAATGACCCCGGAGCAGGTTGCCGAGGTCGAGCGGATCGTCAACCAGAACATCGCCCGCGACTGGCCGATGAACATCTCGCAGATGTCGCCCGACGAGGCCTTCGCCGCAGGCGCTCTTGGTGCCTTCGGCGACCGCTACGGACCCGTGGTCTCCGTCTACACAGCCGGCGATCCTTCCGGCGAGTGGTACAGCAAGGAGATCTGTGGTGGCCCACACGTCCGCCACACCGGCGAGCTCGGGCGCTTCCGGATCGTGAAGGAGGAGTCCTCCTCGGCCGGCGTCCGGCGCATCCGGGCGGTGGTCGAGGCCGCGGAGAGGGCGACCGTCTCGTCCTGAGCGCGGCTGCTCCGCCTCGGTCCACCGCCGACAGCATCACGGCTTCCTCGAGCCGGAGGCCGTCTCCGAGCAGTGACGACGGCACGCCGGCCGGGGTCTTGCCCCGGTGGGGCCGTCTCGCTCCGCGGACACCACCTGAACGGACCGATCGTCGCCGAGGGCTCCTCTGAGCGTTGGTGGCTGGTCGACTCCCACGACCGAGTGTCCCGCCACCGAGCGGCGAGGTTCCGCGGCTCGCCCGTGAGCGGTCCCGCCTACGCCATCGCAGACCGGAGCCGTCGTCATCTTCACGGCGGCCACCACCTCGTCGACATGCACGGCGGAGTGATCGCCTCCAGCGGCTGCCGACCGTTCCCGCCGGCTGCGCGGCGAGAGTCCATCGCGGCCGAGCGGTGGTCCTTGGCTTGACGGGCCAGGCCGTGGGCAACCTCGAGCCGGGTCCGGCGTCGAGCGTCGCGGCATCTTCATCGCCGCGGATCGTCATCGAGCCCAGTTGGGGAATCCGGACACCCAATGACCATGGTGTCCCAGGACTCCCTGCGGCCGACCACCCCGGCAGCGGCGCCAGCAGGAGCTGTGTCGTAGCGGCGAGAAGGGTCTCCTTTGAACCGAATAAATTCAAGTATTTGAGTTGACGTAGGGCCAGAGAGATAAGGTAGGAGAGGTCCGAAAACTGGCCCACGGGACCGCCGGTCGCCTGTGACCGTCCATTGTGCTCCTCGATGTTCGAGAAGGGCGGGGGAGTGATCCGGCGGCGGAGTGCGGCGTGCGACGGGCGTTGTCGGGAGAGCGTGTTCGCTGCGGCAGCACCATAGAGGATCCGGGAGGAACTGATGAGTGTCACCGAAGTCACCGAGCAAGCAGAGGTGCGAACGAGTGACGACCTTCGGGGCTGGCTCGGGCAGGTGGAGGAGATCGGCGAGCTGCACACGATCGAGTCGGAGGTCGATCCGGTCGAGGAGATGGCCGCGACGACCTATCTCGCCGCTCAAGCCGAGGACGCACCGGCGATTCTCTTCACCAACGTGAGAGGTTCGCGCCCGGGGAGTCGAGCGTTGTTCAACATGGTGGGAAGCAGCCTGCGCCGCTACGCTCTCGCCTTCGGGCTCGACCCCGGCCTCGACGCACTCACGCTCGTCCAGGCGACGCGAGACCTGCTCCGGCGGCGGGTCGCGCCGGTGACGGTCGACGCCAACCGCGCGCCGATCAACGAGACGGTGCTGACGGGCGCCGACATCGACCTCGAGTCGCTTCCTGTTCCCCAGCACTGGCCACTCGATGGCGGCCGTTACATCGGCACCGCAGACGTCGTGCTCACCCGGGACCCCGACCTCGGGCACGTCAACATGGGCACGTACCGGATGATGCTGCATGACCGCAACCATGTGGGCCTGTATCTGAGCCCGGGCAAGGACGCGCGCCTGCACGTCGCGAGGAGCTGGGAGCAGGGAAAAGACGTCGAGGTCGTCGCCGTCTACGGCGTCCATCCGCTGTGGATGATCCTCGGTTCACAGGCCTTCCCGAAGAACCTCTCCGAGCTCGACGCGGTGGGCGGTGTGCTCGGAAGGCCCTTCGAGCTGGTGAACGGGACCGTGAACGATCTACCGATACCAGCAGCGGCTGAGATCGCCATCGAGGGAGTGATCCACGTGGGGGCGACGCGCCCCGAGGGTCCTTTCGGCGAGTTCACCGGCTACTACGGGCGTCCCGAGGGAAGCGCGCCTCTCGTCGAGGTGACAGCAGTCCATCTGCGGCGCGAGCCGATTCTGACCAACGCGCTCATGGCCGACCACCCGAGTTGCGAGATGGGCCTGTTCAACTGTGTCGCCAGATCGGCCCGTCTCTGGGATGACCTGGATCGCCTGGGCATTCCCGGGATCCGTGGCGTGTGGGCTCCTCCCGAAGCCGCCTCGGCCTTCGGCGTGCTCGTCGTCTCCCTCGAGCAGCGGTACGCGGGGCACGCGGCGCAGGTGTTGGCCCTCGCCGCTCAGGCGCCGGCGACCGCCTACTTCACGAAGTGGATCATCGCCGTGGACGAGGATGTCGACCCCACGGACTTCTCCCAGGTTCTCTGGGCCTTGAGCACCCGCTGCAGCCCTGCCAATGACATCGACGTCCTCCACGACACGTGGAGCACGTGGCTCGACCCCACTCTCAACCCGCCGGAGATCCGAGCGTGGGGCTCCAAGGGCCTCATCAACGCCTGTAGGGAGCATCGCTACCTCGCCCAGTTCTCGACGCGGACCGCGCTGTCGTCGGCGACCTTCGAGCGCGTGGCAAGCCGCTGGAGCCGGGACTTCGGCCTCCCCGGCGAGGCGCCTCGCCCCCTTGCCTTCGAAGGAGGGGTCTCTGACCTGTACCGCTATCACGAGACCGGTGAGCGTCTCTCTGGCCGTGAGAACGGTGCCAGCAGCCTCTGAGCTCGCGGTAGGCGGTGCGCGCCCTTGGAGGGTGCGTGCCGCTTGGCTCAACCCCGTGCCGATGTCCCGCTTGGCCGGTGGGCCGGTCCGCCCGCTCGGCACCCGCGCCGTAGGTCGGCTGGAGGCCGCCTGGCGTATCGCAGTGTGGCAGCCCGAGGGACTGCCGTCGTCCACCCGACAGGTCGGGAGGTGCTGCGGTAGCTGGCCGGCTCTGTGGCGCGAGGCGGCGGATCCCGATCCGGTCGGGACAACGACCTCACCTCCGGCCTCGGCATCACGCGGTCACGCCGGATCCAACGTGCTGTTCCATGCCACCATGGGCAACGTCGCCGTGCTCGACGACGCGTGGTCGAGCACGGGCTCGGAGCGGTCGGGAGGGCGCTCCGGCAGATGCACAAAGTGGCTCGACGCCCGGGACCGCCTGCAGGCAGGGCCATCAGACGCGACGCCGTGAGAGGTGCGGAGGAAGAAGGGGAAGCATGGTTCGGCCTATCACCGACGGCTTCGTGCCGTGGTCGCAGGAGGAGTCGGAGCGCTACCGGCGGGCGGGCTGGTGGGCTGGCCGCTCGCTCGGGGACGAGCTCTGGGATGTGGCCGCCAATCGCGCCGAACATCCGGCACTCGTGGACGGGGACATCCGCCTGACATACGCGGAGCTCGCCGCGCGATCTGACGCGGCTGCGGGGCGGCTGCTGGACCTCGGCCTCGAGCCTGGAGACCGCCTCCTCGTCCAGCTGCCCAACACGTGGCACTTCGTCGTCCTCAGCCTGGCCTGCTTGCGGACTGGTGTCGTGCCGATCATGGCGCTGCCGGCTCACCGGGAGCTCGAGTTGGCGCACCTCGCCCAGCTGTCGGAGGCCCGGGGGATCGCGGTGCCGTCTGTCTGGCGCGGCTTCGACCATCAGGCCTTGGCGGGCAAGCTGGCCGATGCCCTGCCGGATCTCGAGCACGTCCTTGTCGCCGGGGGTGCTCGTGACGGCTCCATCGACCTCGACGTCGTGTGCGCCGGCCCCGAGGGGCGACCGCCGGAGTTGGCGTCGCCGAGTGGCGGGGACATCGCGCTCTTCCTCCTCTCCGGCGGCACGACCGGTCTGCCGAAGCTCATCAGCCGCACGCACCAGGACTACGCCTACAACGCCAGGTGCAGCGCGGTGACGAGCGGCATGAGCGGCGACACGGTGTACCTGGCCGCGTTGCCAGCCAGCCACAACTTCGCACTGGCCTGCCCGGGCGTCCTCGGTACCCTGCTGAGCGGCGGCACGGTCGTCATGCTGGCCTCACCGGAGCCAGCTGGCGCATTTGCAACCATCGCCCGCGAGCACGTGACCCACACTGCCGTTGTACCTGCTGTGGCGCAGCGCTGGATGGAGCGCCGGGAGCAGGGGGCCGGCGATGATCTGAGCTCGCTCGAGGTTCTCCAGGTCGGAGGGGCGCGAATCGCCGATGAGCTCGCACGGCGTGTCACCCCGCTGCTCGGATGCACCCTCCAGCAGGTTTTCGGCATGGCCGAGGGGCTCATCAACATGACCCGCCTCGATGACCCGCCGGACGTGATCTGCTCGACCCAGGGCCGCCCCATGAGCCCGGGCGACGAGGTGCGCCTGGTCGACATAGAGGGTAGGGGGGTCGGGCCCGACGAGTCCGGACTGCTCCTGACCCGCGGGCCGTACACGCCCCGCGGCTACTACCGAGCGGAGGAGCAGAACGCGAGGGCGTTCACCCCGGAGGGTTGGTACCGCAGCGGAGACGTCTGCCGCACGACCCCGGAGGGCAATCTCGTCGTCGAGGGCCGCGACAAGGACATCATCAACCGCGGCGGCGAGAAGGTGTCAGCGGAGGTGGTCGAGAACCTTGCGTACCAGGTCGCCGACGTGCGAGAGGCGGCCGCTGTCGCCATGCCCGACCCGGTGCTCGGTGAGCGGGTGTGCCTCTATGCCGTCCTCAGGCCAGGGGCGAGTCTGGACCTCACGTCCCTGCGCGCTCGGATGACCGAGGCAGGGGTGGCCGCCTACATGCTGCCCGAGCGGCTCGAGCTCTGCGACGAGATCCCGAAGACTCAGGTGGGAAAGATCGACAAGAAGGCCCTGCGCGAGCGAGTTGCCCGGCTGGCTGCAGCCGGAGAGCTGTCTGCGCACTGATCGGCTGCCCGGCATGCGCCGGTGGTGCCGCGAAGTCAAGGGGGGCGAGCCATCGGCCGACACCTGGTACGCGAAGCACTCGCCGCGTGGGGCGCTTGAGCGACTTGCTGGCGGGCCGTGAGAGCGACGAAGGACCGGGTCCCTTCGGGCTCCCACTGCAGTCTTCCAGGTCGGCCGTTGAGCATGCTTGCCGACAGGGACCGGGCCGGAGAGGCGCCTCCGGACAGCCACGGCCGGAGCGGCGGTCGCCCCCGAATGCCCTGACGCCGTCGCCGCTCACGAGCTCTCCTCTGCGCCGCCGAACCCCCGAGGGGTCTGAGCTCTCCACAGCGGGATGAACGCCAGGACGGCGACGCACTGGACCGCCACCACGAAGTAGATGGCGTCGTCGATCGAGATGTCGTAGAAGACGCCGATGAGGGCGGAGCCAGCCAGCCAGGCCACCCCGTAGACGGCGGTGAAGGTCCCGAAGCCCACGCCGCGCCGGCCGGCGGGGACGAGGTCGGCCACCGCCGCCCGCATGGTCGACTCGTGCACGCCCATCACCGCTCCCCACAGCACGGCACCGGCCGAGACGAGCGGTACCGCCGTCGAGAACGACAAGAACGGCACCGCAGCTCCGAGGAGGGGAAGCACCACGAGGCCACGCAGGCCGAACCGGTCGTACACCCGTCCCGAGACGAGGGCAGTAAGGGCGGCGACCCCCATGGCGAGCGCGTACAGCACGGGGATGACCGGTTCCGAGACGACGTGGTGGCGCTGAAGGTGGTAGGCGAGTACGGCGAAGGTGGAGAAGCCGGCGAGCGTGGCGGCGCTGAAGGCGGCGTACTGCCAGTAGCGACGGCTGAAGCCCCGCAACGACACCGCCCTCGTCTGGGGTGCCCGGACGCCCCGGTCGTAGGCGGCGGGCACCGGGACCCGGCGGCGCAGGTACCCGAGCACCGCCAAGGCGGCCACTCCGGGGACGGCCAGCACCACGAAGGCGTCATGGTAACCGTGGTGGGTCGCGAGCACCGCGGCCACGACGAGCGGTCCGACCATGGCGCCCGACTGGTCGAGTGCCTCGTGCGCGGCGAAGGCGCGGCCCCGGCCGAGGTCGACGCTCGCCTCGGCGAGCATCGTGTCACGGGCCGGGGTCCGCACCGCCTTGCCGAATCGCTCTGCCACGACGAGCAGGCAGGCGACGCCGAGCGGGCCACCCGCGCCGAGCAAGGGCACCGATACCACTGTGATGGCGTAGCCGGTGATGCTGATGGCCCACTGCCGGCCGCTGCGGTCCGACCAGCGACCGCTCGCGAGGCGGAAGACGAGCGCCACTGCCTCGCCGAGTCCTGTGATGACACCGACGAGCGCTGCGGAGGCTCCGTAGGTGGCCAGATAGGGACCGACGATGCTGCGCGCCCCTTCGTACACGAAGTCGGCGAGGCCGCTCACGACGCCGAAGACGAGCACGAAGCGGAGTGGACCGAGCCGGTTCGGGCCGGTCGTCTCCCGCACACCCTCGCTCATCGGCTCCTGCCTACCCCACCGGGGATCGCGGTGCACCCGCGCCGCCGCTCTCCATCGCCGTGGGCCTGGCGGAGGCCGGTGTGCCTACGACTGCCGCCAGCTCCGGCGAGCGGCGCCGGTCACACGTAGCCCACCGAGGTCCAGATTGCCGCGCCCGCCCCGATCCGGTAGTCATCTTCTCCATGGCAACCGCCTCCCTCGAACAGCGCTATCGGGGGCGCAGTCTCTGGCTCGACCACGCGCCCGGGCCGCTCTCGCCTCGTCCGTCCCTCTCGGGTGACGCCCAGTTCGATGTGGCCGTCGTCGGAGCGGGCTTCACTGGGCTGTGGACCGCGTACTACGTGAAGCGAGACCGGCCCGACGCCCGAGTCGCCGTCGTCGAACGGGAGATTGCCGGCTTCGGGCCGTCGGGCAGGAACGGCGGCTGGGTGTCGGCCAGGATCGCTGGCAGCCCGAGCGTCTATGCCGAGCGGCACGGGCCCGAGGCGGTCCGGCGGGCGGAGCGGGAGACCTTCTCGACGGTGGACGAGATCGGCCGCGTGGCGCGAGAAGAGAGGATCGACTGCGGCTTCGAGAAGGCGGGCACCGTCGCCCTCGCCATGACGGCGCCTCAGGTCTCGCGCGCCCGCAGCGAGATCGATGCGGCCCGAAGGATCGGCCTCGGCGAGGACGACGTGCGGGTGCTCGAGGCGAGCGAGCTCGAGCAACTCGTGCGCGTCCCCGGCTGCCGGCTCGCCCTCTACTCTCCCCACTCCGCCAGGATCGACCCGGCGCGGCTGGCGAGGGGACTGGCCGAGGCATGCGAACGCGCCGGCGTGGTCATCTTCGAGCGGACCGAAGCGCTGCAGGTCGTCCCGGGGCGGGTGCGGTGCCGCCAGGGCACACTGACCGCGGA
>JAJYGW010000418.1 GCA_021790615.1 Actinomycetes bacterium
CTCCCGGAGGTCGAGCAAGAGATCCCGGGGGGAGAGTGGGTACCCACCCGCGACTGCGGGACAGGCGGCGTGGCACTTCCCGCACTTCGTGCAGGCGTCGAGCGAGAGCAGGTGGCGCCAGGAGAAGTCGGCGAGCACGCGATAGCCCGTTGGCTCCTCACTCCCCTCACCCCCCTGCACCCCTCCTCCCTCGTCGGGCGGCGGGAGCACCTTGCCGGCCCGGGGGTCGCGCACCGTGAGGTTCGCCGGGGCCGCCACCATGTGCACCGCCTTGGTGAAGGGGATCGATGCGACGAAGGTGAGCGCAGTGACGCCGTGGATCCACCAGACGATGTGGTGAGCGAGCTCTGCAGCACCACCGGTGAGGCCGAGGTCCGCCAGGAACCCCCCGACGACCCATCCGACGGGCGACCAGATCGCGAACGGCGGGTGGGTCTGGGCGAGCCACAGCCCCTCCAGCAGGAAACCGGTCAGGACGAGGAAGAACAAGGTGGAGAGGAACGTCACGTCGCCGACGCGGTACGCGGTCCGGTCCGATTCCGTGGCCGGACGATCGGGCCGCCAGTAGTCGAGCCGGAACGGACGTCGGAAGAAGCGGGTGGAACCGAGGACCGAGAGCCCCACCAGGAGCATGAGCCCGGCGAGGTCCAGCACCAGCTTGTAGCCGAGATAGAAGGCGCCCTGCCAGAACCTCCACCCGAACACCGGCGCCGTGAAGTCCGTCTGGAGGCCGAGGATCGTCGTGCCGAGGAACAACAGCAGGAAGCCGTAGAAGACGAGCGCGTGCGCGAGACCGACCCGCCGGTCGCGACGTTTGATCGACGTGTGCGCGAAGACGAGGCGCGCCATGTTCGCAGCGCGCTCGACGGGCCGGTCGACGGGGTCTCGACGTCCTCGCCGGTACTTCAGCCAGAGCTGGAGAACCCCCCAGGCGAAGACCGAGGTCGAGACGACGATGAGCCCGTACCACAGCAGGATCTCGATCCTGCTCAGTCCTTCGAAGACCGTTCGAGTCTCTGGCACCGTCCCGTCCGCCTAGAGGAGCTTCTCGAGCTCTTCGGCGACGTCGAAGATGTCGGCCACGGCGCCGAAGTGCGCCACCGTGAAGATCGAGGCTTCCGGATCACTGTTGACGGCGATGATCGTCCCCGCAGCTCGCATCCCGGCGAGGTGCTGCACAGCACCGGAGATCCCCATTGCGAGGTACACCTTCGGCTTGACCGTCTTTCCGGACTGGCCGACCTGGCGCGAAGCCGGCATCCACCCGGCGTCGACGATTGGACGCGACACCGAGAGCGTGGCACCGAGCTTCCCGGCCAGGGCTTCGAAGGTCGCGATGTTGTCCCGCTCCCCGACGCCCCGCCCGATCGAGAGGAGGAAGTCTGCCGTCGTGATGTCGACGTCCGACTCCTCCTGTTCGAGGAACCCCACGTGGCGCGCCCGCGAACCCACCGCCGGGGCCTCGAAAGTCGACCGCGTCGCGCTCCCCCGCCCCTCCTCCGGGGCCCACGCCGTCGGTCGGAGCAGGAGGAGCGCCGGGCCCGGAGGCAGCTCGACCTCTGCGTGCACCTTTCCGCCGTAGAAGGCGCGAGTTGCGACGAGCCGGCCGTCCTCCCGCGCGAGCCCGAAGACGTCGCTCGCAAAGCCCAGCCCGAGGCGCGCGGCGACGGCCGGGGCGTAACCCATGCTGTTCACGGTGAAGCCGAGGAGAACCGCTTCGGGCTCGCGCGCCCGGATCAGGCCCTCGAGTGCGGCCTGGTAGGGGTCGTTCTCGAAGTTCTCCGGGACGCCGGAGACGAGCACGAGCTCCGCCACACCGGCCAGGTTCAGCTGCTCGGCGAGGGGCTCGGGATCGGCTGCGATCACCGCCACGGCGACCGGGCCACCCAACTCGACCGCAGCCGTCACCAGCTCGCGACTCACGTAGCGCACCTCGCCTCGAAGGTGCTCGGCGACCACCAGGATCCCGCTCACGAGAGCCTCCCCCGCACGAGCTCCAGAATCCTCGTCGCGACGACGGCGGGATCGGTCCCGAGCATCTCCGCCCCCTCCCCGCGCGAGGGACTGAACATTCGCCGGACGTGGGAGCAGCTCGCCAGGCCCTCCGGCGCCTCCAGAACCGAGATCGGCTTCTCACGAGCCTGCTTGATCGCGCGGAGCGTCGCATAGCGCGGGGTGTTGATCCCGGTCTGGATGGTGAGCAGGGCGGGGAGCTCCACCTCCACCACGTCGAGGAGCCCACCCTCGAGCTCCCGGTGGACCACGGCCGAGGTAGCGCCAGGAGCGAGCTCGACGTGCTTCACGACCGCCACCCGAGCCATCGCGAGCAGCTCGGCGAGCATCGTCCCCGTGGCCGCCTGGACCGAGTCACTCGACTGGACGCCGGCGAGCACGAGATCCGGCTCCTCCGGCTCGATCGCCGCAGCGAGGGCGCTGGCCACACCCAGCGGGTCGGTACCCGGCGCGAGCTCGACGCGCATGCCCCGGTGCGCGCCCATGGCGAGGCAGCGGCGCATCGCCTCTTCGGCCTCCTCGGGCCCCGCCGAGACCACCACCACTTCCCCGTCGCCGGACGCCTCGACGAGGCGCAACGCCTCCTCGGTGGCGTAGACGTCCCACTCGTTCAGGTCGCGCTCCAGGTAGTCGGGATCCACGTCACGCCCATCGGGCGTGAACTCCACCTCGTCCCCGAGCGTGGCGACCTGCTTCGCAA
>JAJYGW010000263.1 GCA_021790615.1 Actinomycetes bacterium
AGGCCGACGACGTGCTGGCGACCCTCGCCACCGAGGCGCGGGACCGAAGCTGCGACGCGGTGGTCGTCACCGGGGACCGGGACTGCTTCCAGCTCGTCGAGGACCCCCACGTGCGAGTCCTCTACAACCGCAGGGGCATGAGCGAGTACTCGCTCTACGACGAAGCCGGGATCCTCGAGCGTACCGGCGCGCCGCCCAGGCTGTACCCGATCCTCGCCGCGTTGCGCGGCGACCCTTCCGACAACCTCCCGGGGGTGCCCGGCGTCGGCGAGAAGACGGCGGCGAAGCTCGTCGTCACCTACGGAGATCTCGACCGGATCTTCGCGCACGCAGATGAGCTCTCTCCCAAGCTGCGCCAGAGCCTCCTCGCGCACGAGGCACAGGTGCGTGCCAACGCCACGGCGATCCCGCTCGTACGGGACGTGCGCCTGGAGGTGGCCGTCGGCCGGCTTGAGCTGGGCGGATGGCGTCTCGCCGAGGTGAAGGACGTCTTCGAGCGCTACGAGCTGCGCACGCTGTGGCAGCGGACCCTGCCGCTGCTCAGAGAGGGTCGCTTCGGCCCGCCGGCCGAGGGCTCCGAGCTACCGGCGGCGACAGGCCACGCCGTTGCTGACCCCCACCAGCCCGGTCAGGGCTCGGAGCAACGGTCCGGTCAGGGCTCGGAGCAACGGTCCGGTCAGGGCTCGGAGCAACGGTCCGGTCGGGGCTCGGAGCAACGGTCCGGTCTGGGCTCGGAGCGGTCCGGTCAGGGCTCGGAGCGGCCCGGTGACGCTGCGGCGATCGTCGCCGCGCGCGTCGCCGAACGCGTCGACGCGGTGGTTCCGAAGGACGCCCGCGCCGGTGCCGAGGCCATCGTCGCGCTCGGTCGAGCACTCGGGGATCGCAGGGATTCCGACACCCGGGCGATCCCTGAGGCGGGCGCGGTGCTGGCCGCCGTGGGACGGTGGGAAGGGCTTCGGGGACGCTCGACGCTGCTCGGCCTCGCGCTCGTCGACCCCACGCCGCCTGGCACCGGGGTCTGGGTGCCAGGCACACTCCTTACGGCGGGTGAGGTCGCAACGTCGCTCACGCGGCTGCTCCAAGACCAGCCGGTGGTGGGCCACGGGGTGAAGGAGTTGCTCCGCTCGCTGCTCCCTATGGGCATCGACTGCACCGGGCTCGTGATGGACACGGAGGTTGCCGCCTACCTGCTCGATCCGTCGACCGGAGACTACGGGATCGACGCGCTGTTCACGGGCCGTGGCGACGAGGCCGGTGCGCCCGACCAAGGACCGGTAAGCGCCGGCGAGGGCTCGGCGGGGAGCCAGGCTGCCTCTGGCCAGCTCACCCTCGGCGGTGCCGCTGCCCGCGCCCGTGTTGCACCGGACGAGCCGGCGGGAGCGGTGGCCGACGCGCTTTCGATCGCCGCATCGGTGCCTCGGCTGTTCGCGCGGCTCGACGCCCAGGGGCTCCGCACGCTCCACGACGACGTCGATCGCCCGCTGGTGCGGGTACTCGCGCGCATGGAAGTGCTGGGGATCCGCGTCGACGTCGAAGAGCTGCGCAGGCTTACGGGGGACCTCGCATCGGAGTGCAAGACGCTCGTCGACGACATCCACCGTCTCGCCGGGCACGAATTCAACGTGAACTCGACGCCCCAGTTGCGCACGGTGCTCTACACAGAGCTCAAGCTCGCGCCTGGGCGCAAGACGAAGACCGGGTACTCGACCGACGCTTCCACGCTCGAGACGCTGCGCGAGGCGCACCCGCTCGTCGACCGGCTCTTGCGCTACCGCGAGCTCGAGAAGCTGCGCTCCACCTACGGCGAGACGCTCCTCGCCGAGGTGGGGCCCGACGGCCGTATCCACGCGTCGTTCCGCCAGACCGTCGCGCGCACCGGGCGGATCTCGTCGGAGCGTCCGAACCTCCACAACATCCCCACGCGCGGCGAGATCGGCTCCCAATTCCGTCGTGCGTTCGTGCCCGCCCCAGGGTTCCGCTTTCTCGTCGCCGACTACGACCAGGTCGAGCTCCGCGTCATCGCCCACCTCTCCGGCGACCCGGGGCTGATCGACGCCTTCCGTTCCGGCCAGGACATCCACCGGGCGGTTGCCTCCGGCGTCTACGGGGTTCCCGCCGACGAGGTCACCAAAGACCAGCGCGACAGGGCCAAGATGGTCTCTTACGGCCTCGCCTACGGCATGGAGTCCTTCGGCCTCGCCAGGCGCCTGAGGACGACCCAGGAGGAGGCGGGCGAGATCATGGAGCGCTACTTCACGGCCTTCCCCAAGGTCCGCAGCTACATGCTCGACACCGTCGCCGAAGCCCGGGAGCGGGGCTACACCCGCACGGAGATGGGGCGAACGCGCCCGCTGCCCGACCTGCACGAGCGCAACTACCAGCGCCGTTCCGCCGCGGAGCGCCAGGCCATGAACGCGGGCATCCAGGGCCTCGCAGCCGACATCTTCAAGGTCGCGCTGGTCAAGCTCGACGGTGCACTCGAGCGACGGGGTATGCGCAGCCGCCTGGTTCTCCAAGTGCACGACGAGGTGATCCTCGAGTCGGTCCCACGAGAAGAGGACACGGTCTTCGAGCTCACGCAGGACGCGCTCACCCACGCGGTCCCTCTCTCGGTTCCCTTGGAGGTGTCCATGGCCTGGGGGGACTCGTGGGCGGTCAAGGGCTGACCGCAGGCCCTCTCGCCCAGTCCCCGGCTCCGTCTGCTG
>JAJYGW010000422.1 GCA_021790615.1 Actinomycetes bacterium
AGGACCACCGGCACGCCGAGTGCCCCGAGCTCCGCGACCGCCTCGATCGTCGCTCGCCCGAGCTCGCCCCCGTAGGGCACGAGCGTCCCGTCCACGTCGCTCGCGACCAAGCGGAACAGGCGCTCCTCACCAATGCTCCCTGCGTCCAGCCCACCCGGTGTCGTGCGCACGCCGGGCTCCACCGTTCCAAGCGTACGCGGCCAACTCCCTGCGACCCGGCCTCCTCGACCCGGTCCCTGCGACCCGGCCGCCGCTCGGGACGAGGCCTCCCTGCGAGAGCTCCTCGCCAGGGGCCACCGAACAGATGGCACCCGCTGCCCGAGCGAGTGGCTCCGGCCCATCTGATGCGATCTATGATGCAGTGGTGCGGACCACGATCGACCTTCCCGACGATCTCCATCGAGCGGCACTGCTGATCGCCCGGGACCGCCACCAAACGCTGAGCCGGACGATTGCGAGCCTGCTGCGCGCCGCGCTCGCAGGGGAGCAGCATCCAACTGCGGTCGAGATCGATCCGGAGAGCGGGCTCCCGACGCTCCGCGTCGGTCGGCGGATCACCGCAGAGGACGTCGCTGCGGTAGACGAGGATGGCTGAGCACAGCGGGGGCGCGTACCTCTTGGACGGCAACGTCCTGGTCGCCCTGGTGGTGGCCGACCACGTGCACCATGACGCCGCGCGGGCGTGGTTCCGTCGAGCCGGTCGCTTCGCGACCTCCCCGACGGTCCAGGGAACGCTCCTCAGACTGCTGGTCCGCCAGGGCACGAGCTCGAGCGACGCGCGCGAAGCGTTGCGGGTCGTGACGGGACATCCGCGCCACGAGCAGTGGCTCGACGACCTCACCTACCTCGAGGTCGACGTGTCCCGTGTGCTCGGCCACCGACAGGTGACCGATGCCTATCTCGCCGGCCTGGCCAGGGTACGTGGCGGCCGGGTCGCAACCCTCGATCGCGGCTTCGCCGTGACCGCCTCGGACGTTGCGGAGCTGATCCCGGTCGACTCGGCTCGGGTCGAGCACCCTCCGAGCTCGTCCCCGAGCCAGGAGGGCTCGCCCCTCCCTCCCGGACCCTGACTGCGCCGGCGACCGAGCCCAGGTTCAGCTCGGACACCGCTCAGGGTTCGGCGCCTCGGCGGGTGCGATCAGGCCCCAGGCGTCGTTGCCGAAGGAGATCTGCTCGGTCAGAAAGGCGATGTCGATGCCGCCCAGACCGGCACCACCAGCACCGCCGCGACGGTCGCAACCAGCCAGCTGCGAGGAGCGCCTCGGGGCTGACACGCCCGGCGCCCGCCCGACTAGCGGATGTGCATCCCCGAGATGGCCCGGGCGATCACCAGACGCTGGATCTCCGAGGTGCCCTCGAAGATCGTGTAGATCTTCGCGTCCCGGTACCACCGCTCCACCGGGTGGTCGGTGACGTAGCCCGCTCCGCCGAGGATCTGGACGGCCTGCTCGGTCACGGCGACCGCCGTCTCGCCGGCGAAGAGCTTGGACATCGAGCCCTCACCGGCGGTGAACGCCTTCCCCGTGGCCGCCATCCACGCGGCCCGGAGGACGAGCAGGCGTGCCGCGTCGATGCGCGCGCGCATGTCTGCGAGCTTGAAGGCGATCGCCTGGTTCTCGATGATCGCCCTGCCGAACTGGTGGCGCTCCTTCGCGTAGTCGAGGGCGTACTCGTAGGCCGCTCGGGCAATGCCGATGGCCTGGGCGCCGACCGTCGGGCGCGTCGCCTCGAAGGTTGCGAGCGCCGCCTGGGACTGTGCCCGGCGACCCTCTCGGGCTCGGGCAAGGCGCTCGTCGAGACGCTCCTTCCCGCCGAGCAGGCAGCGACCCGGGACCTCGCAGCCCTCGAGGACGACCTCTGCGGTGTGCGACGCGCGGATGCCGAGCTTCGAGAACTTCTGCCCCTGGCGCAGCCCGGGTGTTCCACCCGGCACCACGAAACTGGCCTGTCCCCGCGTACCGAGCGCCGGGTCCACCGACGCCACGACGACATGGAGGTCCGCGATCCCGCCGTTCGTGATCCAGGTCTTGGTCCCGTCGAGCGTCCAGGTGTCGCGGGCGGCGTCGTAGGTCGCCCGGGTCCGGAGCGAGCCGACGTCGGAACCGGCGTCGGGCTCCGAGACACAGAAGGCCGCGAGCTTGGGACGTTCCGGCGTCCCGAAGCACTGCGGCAGCCACTCCCCGTGCTGCTCGGGCGTCCCGTTCGCGTAGATGCCCGCGACAGCGAGCGTCGAGCCCATGATCGCCAGCGCGAGCCCAGCGTCGCCCCATGCCAACTCCTCGTTCACCAGAGCGAGGAGCAGGCCGCTGGGGTCTCCGGCACAGGTCGCGAAGAAGTCGAGCGAGTACAGGCCGATGCGCGCGGCCTCCTCGATGATGGGCCACGGCGTCTCTTCGCGACGGTCCCATTCTCCGCCAGCGGGGCGGAGCGTGCCCTCCGCGAACCCGTGGACCCACTTCACGACCTGCTGCTGGTCTTCGGACAGCTCCAGCGAGAACTCGGACATGCCGCTCGGCTCCTCCTCACCCGGTCCAGATCGGGGCTCGGGCGGCCGCCCGCGCCCCGACGAGGGTCTCCAGCAGAGCTTAGCGGCAGAAGTTACTGAGGAGTAGCTATCAGACGGGGCGGACGTTCGCCGCGGAGAGGCCCTTCGGGCTCTCGGTCACGTCGAACTCCACCTGCTTACCTTCCTCGAGCGTCCGAT
>JAJYGW010000370.1 GCA_021790615.1 Actinomycetes bacterium
CATTGCCCGCAAGGGCGTGCGGGTTCAAGTCCCGCCCCGGGCACCCGATCTCCCACACGGCACGCCTCGAGGTGCTCGCGGCGAGTCCGGGCGGCTCTCGCTCGCCACACGCTCGCGCGCCCGGACTGCGAGGGGGCGCCGTGGCCGACCCCGGCCCCCCGCCCGCCACGAACGCCAGGTCGCTGTCGGTCACCTGCCGATGAAACACTCGCGGGTCCGCGACGAGTCAAACACCCAACGCACCCGAACAGGAGACGCTCGTGCTCGCTTTCACCTTCCCCGGCCAGGGGTCGCTCCGGCCCGGGGTTGGGCGGCCCTGGATCGACCACCCCTCCTGGGAGGTCGTGCAGGAGGCCTCCCGCCTCTCGGGCAGGAACATCCCGAACCTGCTCTGCGATGCGACGCAGGAGGACCTGACCCTCACCCGGAACGTGCAGCTGGCAACCTTCGCGCTGTCGCTCGTGGTCCTGGACGCCATCGAACGCCTCGGCCTCGGGCCCTCGATCTGTGCGGGGCACAGCCTCGGGGAGTACACGGCCGTGGTCGGCGCAGGAGCGGTCTCCTTCGAGGACGGCGTCCGACTGGTCGCCGAGCGCGGCGAGGCGATGCAGGACGCCGCCGACGCCCGACCGGGCACCATGGTGGCCCTCATCGGGATCTCGGACGACGACGCCGAGATCGCCTGCCAGCGCGCCGAGGCAGAGGCGTGGGTGGCGAACTACAACGCGCCGGGGCAAGTCGTCGTCGCCGGGACGCAGGACGGCGTGGAGGCCACGGTCGCGATGGCCCGGGAGCTCGGTGCGCGCAAGGTCGTGCCGCTCACCGTCGCCGGCGCGTTCCACACGCCACTCCTCCTCCCGGCGCGACAGCGCCTCCGGAAGGCCCTTGCGGGGACGCGCTTCGCCGACCCCGAGGTACCGATCGTCGCGAACGTCGACGCGCGCGCCCACGCCGCGGGACACGAGTGGCCGCCGCTGCTCTCCGCGCAGCTCTGCAGCCCGGTCCGGTGGCACCAGAGCCTGCGGACGATGGCATCGCTCGACCCCGAAGCGATCTTCGTCGAGGTCGGCGCTGGCGGAGTGCTGACCGGTCTCGTCCGCCGAGTGCTCCCGAGCGCGCGGGCGATCGGAGTCGCGACCCCGGACGACCTCGACAAGCTCGTCGAGGCGTTGGCCGGTGCCGGCCCGGTACAGGCGAACGCCGCGATCCACCAGGGGGAGCACCTCTACGTCTCCGAGCGGGTGGTCGTGAGCCCCGCTGCCGGCGTCTTCGAGCCGACCGCCGCGCTGGCCGCACTCGGCCTCGACGCCGCGCCGTTTGCCAGCGGCGACCGGCCGGTTGCCGTCGGCGAGCTGATCGGCGAGGTCGGCGGCGAAGCCGTGCGGTCGGCATTCGCCGGGAGCTTGGTAGGCCTCCTCGCGCACACTGGCGAGCGGGTGACGCGAGGACAGCCCCTCGCGTGGCTGCGCACCGGCACCGGAGGCGGGGCGTGAGCTCCTCCCCGGGGTCCATGGGGTCCTCCCCCGATGCCCAGAGCTCCTCGCCCGACGCGGTCGGCTCCCCTCCGGGCTCCGTTCGGTCCTCCCCTGCCGACTCGGGCACCCCGAGCGCCGGCTGGGTCCTGACCGGCTGGGGCACTGCGCTCCCCGAGAAGGTGGTCACCAACGACGACCTGGCCTCCTACCTCGACACCTCGGACGCCTGGATCGCCGAGCGGACCGGGATCCGCGAGCGCCACGTCGGCGGCACCACGGCCGAGCTGGCCGCTGCAGCGGGTGCCGCTGCGATCGAACGGGCGGGGCGCCGCGCAGAGGAGGTCGACTTCGTCATCCTCTGCACCACCACCCCGGACCAGATGGTCCCCGCGACCTCCGCCGACGTCGCACACCGGCTCGGCACCACCGGCGGGGCGATGGACCTGAACGCGGCATGCGCAGGTTTCGTCTACGGCGTCGTGGTCGCGTCGAGCATGCTCCAGGCGGGGCTCCGGCGGGTGCTCCTGGTCGGTGCGGACACCCTGAGCCGCATCACGGACTGGGACGATCGCGGGACTGCGGTGCTCTTCGCCGACGGGGCCGGCGCCGTGCTCCTCGAGCGCTCCGAGACGGCCACCGGCCTGCTCGGTTGGGATCTCGGCGTGGACGGCTCGGCTCGGCCGCTCCTCTACTGCGACCACGGTGGCTACATGCACATGGACGGTCGCGAAGTCTTCCGACGGGCCGTGCGCGTGATGGTCTCGTCGGGGCGGACGGCGATGGAGCGAGCGGGGACCACCGCCGACGAGGTGGCACTCTGCGTACCCCACCAAGCGAACCTGCGGATCGTCGAGGCAGCCAACGCTCGCCTCGGGATCCCGATGTCCCGCACCGCCCTCGTCATGGACCGCACGGGCAACACCTCGGCGGCCTCGATCCCGCTGGCGCTCGCCGACGCGGCCGACACCGGGCGGCTCTCGCCTGGCGACAAGGTGCTGCTCTGTGGCTTCGGTGCCGGCATGACGTGGGCGAGCGCGGTCATCGAGTGGCACGGGTGAGCGCCGACGACCAGCCCCTGCGCGCCGCCGAGCAATCGCCTGGGTCGCCCGGACCACCGGCCAGCCGGCGGCGCGTCGTCCTCGTGACCGGGGGGAGCCGCGGGATCGGCCTGGCTTGCGTCCGGGCCTTCGCCGCTGCCGGCGACGAGGTCTGTGCGACCTAC
>JAJYGW010000402.1 GCA_021790615.1 Actinomycetes bacterium
GCGGGTCGTGGGGCATGTGCCCGATGTCCACGGGAAGGCGTGCGTGAGCTCTGCGGCAGCGGTCGTGTCGGATGTCTGCCCGTAGATCTGGGTGACGGTGGGCTGCGCGCAGGACTGGTCGCCGTCGTACGCCCCGCTCGGGAACTGGGCCAGCGCCACCGGTCCGCCGGTGAATGACGGACTTGTGCAGACTATCTGCGCCCCGGACTCGTTGCTCGCTCCCGGCAGCCACGTCGCCAAGGTCCCGAGGGAGGTGGTCGACGCGCTCGTCCCGCCGGTGATCGCACCCCACTGGTTCCTCGGCGCGTAGACGCCGACGCTCGGCGCTCCGGCGGCGGTGAGGCCGACGACGAACCCTTGGAGCACGGCGACGTTCATCGCCTGTCCCGAGACCCCTGTCTGCCACGAGTTGGACGTCTCGACGTCGAGCCACCACGGGTAGCCGGCGGCGGTCGTCGGGACGGTCACGGGCGGCGTCTGCGCGTCGATCGCCTGCGCGGCCGCGTCCAGAAACCCTGCGTCCTGGGTCGCCTTGTGGTCCCCGTACTCCCACGCGCAGGCGGGCGAGTTCTGTCCCGCTGTGGCCGATCCGGAGCTCGTGGTGACCGCCGTCGTGGTGCATGTCCCGTAGGGGGTCGATCCAGACGTCGGCCAGTCGGGGATGAGTGTCCCTGTCACGACGTTCCCCGGGTCGGCGGTGTTCACGTAGACAGACGCCTTCGGCTCGGTGCTCGACCCCGTCGAAGTGCTCACCGCCCAGTAGAGCTCGCTCTGGGTATAGCTCGGGTACGACGCGGAGGGGCCGAGACACGGATTGAGAGAGTTCGGTATGCCGTCGTTCACGCCGACGACCGCGAAGGCCTGGCCGCTCGGGTAGGCGGATCCGCACTGGGGGAAGGAGATGTCGTTGCCCACGGTGGCTCTGGTCGACACGGTCGCCGACGAGATCGAGGTCCACCCGAGCGTCGTGAGCGAGACGATGGTCAAAACGAGCGCCATCCGGCGCGCGACGAATTTCCAAGAGTGCATGCTTCCCCCTCTTCCGAGCGAGCGAAAGGATACCGTTTCATGGCTGAAGGGTCGATGATGTCTCCTGAGCTGCGGGGATGCGCTCATGGGACCACGAGGACCTTGCCGACGGCACCGTGCTCGACGGCGTCCTGGGCGGCCGCCACCTCGTCGAGGGGGAACCGGTGGAGCGGGAGGAGCGACAGCGCCGAGTCGTGCACGGCACCGTCGACCCAGCGCACGGCGCTCGCCAGAGCGTCGTGCGGGACGCCGTAGAGGAGGACGAAGTGGATCGTCACGTTGGCGGTCATGAGCCTTCGCGTCGGGAGGACCGGGTCTGCGGCCTCGGTCGCGTAGGTGGTGATGACGGTGCCCGGGCGACTCACCGCCAGGTCGAGCTCGAGGTTGGCGCCGAGCGCGACCTCGACGACGCGGTCGACCGTGGGGGAGAACCGCTGCACCTCTTCGACGAAGCCCGGCTCGCGGTAGTTGACCACGAGGTCGGCGCCGGCGGCCGCGGCCGCGGCCGCCTTTTCGGGGGAGCTCACCGTCGTCACGACCCGGGCGCCCGCCTGCTTGGCCAGCTCGATCGCGTAATGGCCGACGGCTCCGGCGCCGCCCGTGACGAGGACCACGGCGCCCGAGAGGCGTTCGGGATCCCCGCCCAGGCAGTGGGCCGCGGTCACCGCCGGGACCCCGAGGGAAGCGCCGAGCTCGTCGGGCGCGGACTCCGGGAGCGGGATGGCGCGCTCGGCAGGCACCACGCTGTACTCGGCGGCGGTGCCCCAGCGGCTGCGGAACGCCGCCATGTAGAGCCATACTCGCTGGCCGACGCGGCGCTCGTCGACGCCGGGTCCCACGGCGTCGACGACGCCGGCGCCGTCGTGGTGCGGCACCTGCGGCTCGAGAGGCGATCCTCCGGTCAAGCCTGACCTGGTCTTCCAGTCGGTGGGGTTGATGCCGGAGCAGGTGATCCGGACGCGCACCTCCCCAGCGCCCGGCACGGGGGTGGGGACGTCTTCGACCGACAGTACGCCGCTGCCGCCGGTCTCCCGGTAGATGGCTGCCCGCACGCAGCGCTCCTTTCGCTTGCCGTGACCCTCTCGGGACGGTACTCGACAAGGACACGGAGCAGAAAGAGAAGGAGAAGGACAAAGAGAAGGGCGCTTCAGCCGGGCGCGCCAGGCGACTCGCGTCAGCCGGGCGCGCCAGGCGACTCGCGTGCGATGGCGAGGACGCTCCGCGCACCACGCTCGCCCGTCGTAGGACGTCCTCGGCCGACCCTGGGCCGAGGGTGGGGGCCGTGCACGTTCCTGCGGAACCCGTGCGCGCTCCACCTTGAACAACGGCTCGCCGGCAACGGGTTCATCTCGGGCGGCACTCCGTCTCGGCGGAGCCGTCGCCGAGGATCGAGATGGAGGGGCCCGGCGGAGCCCGACGCCCCGGGGGTCGCCCCCTGCATGCGGATCAGGGGCGTCGCCACGGGGTCAACCTCTACCGGATCCGAGCCCGCTGCCAGATCCGAGGGACAGGGCCTGCTCCAGGCCCGCTCAGGCCGAGGCCGGCTCGGGGCTGCTCTCCGGCGCGCCGCCGTCGACGCTCGGGCGTGGGGGCACGCCGAGGACGTGCATGACCCCGCTCAGGAGGTCCATGGGCACGACGATCT
>JAJYGW010000295.1 GCA_021790615.1 Actinomycetes bacterium
ATTCCCTATCCGTGAAGAACATCTATGTCATGAACGTCCAGTACCACACAGGGGTCGACGAGCGCCTGCCGCTGCCCGTCGTGCTCCCCCCTGTACCTGACCTCGTCGACCTCGACAGCGCGAGCGTCCTCGTCGCCGACGACGTCGCCGACACCGGGCACACGCTCGCCCTCGTCCACGAGCTCTGCAAGGGCAAGGTCGCTGACGTCCGCGCGGCGGTGCTCTACGAGAAGCCACGCTCGGTCATCTCGAGCCGGTACGTGTGGGAACGCACCGACCGCTGGATCGCGTTCCCCTGGTCCAGCGACCCGCCTGTCGTCGGCTCCGGAGCGGCGGACGGCACCTCCGGCCCGGCGCAGGGGCGCCACCCGCCGGGCCGGCGCAGCCGGTAGCCTCGGCGCTTTCCCATTGCCCAGCTTCTTGTTGCCCGCCGTATCGTTCTCGTTGCCCGGCTACCCGTTGGCTGATCACCCGACATCTACGAGGTCACCTGTGCGTCGTTCGCTCCTCCTCTCCGCCACGCTCCTCGTCGGCCCTCTCGCCGGGCTCACGGCGACGACAGCCGCTGCCACAGCAAGGACTTCCACGGCAAGGCCTGCCGTTACCGCCACTGCGACCAGCGCGGCCCGGCAGATCACCTGGCCAAAGGTCTCCGGAGGGTTCGGCCAGACCCCGAAGATCACCTTCCCGTCTGGCAAGGCGCCGACGGCGCTCGGGGTGAAGGTCCTGCACAAGGGCAACGGCCCGACCACGAAGAAGGGTGACCTGCTCGTCGCCAACTATCTCGGTCAGGTCTGGGGTGGGAAGGTCTTCGACAGCTCGTTCAGCCGGCACCAGCTCTCCGGCTTCGGCATCGGGGTCGGCCAGGTCATCGCGGGGTGGGACAAGACGCTCGTCGGCGTGCATGCCGGCAGCCGCCTCCTGCTCGTGGTGCCACCCGTCGACGGCTACGGCAAGAACGGGAACCCCCAGGCCGGCATCACCGGCAAGGACACTCTCGTCTTCGTCGTCGACGTCGTCGCCTCCTACAGCCACTCCGCCGAGGCGGACGTCCACGCGAAGGTGCTCCGGCGGTCGGTCGGCGGGATAAGCGTCTCGGGCGCCCTCGGTGGTCCCCCGACGATCCAGGTGAAGAAGGGCACGCCGACCCCGGCGGCGCCGACGACCACGCTCCTCGCCCGCGGCAGCGGCAAGCCGCTCGGCGCTGGCCTCGTAGTCGTACAGTTCGCTGCGGCGAGCTGGGCCGGGGTGCTCGCGGAGTCGACCTGGGCCGCCGGCACGCCGTACGCTGTGAACCTCGGCATGAAGGGCAGCACGAGCTTCGTCAACGGGCTCGAGGGCATCCCTGTCGGTAGCCGCGTCCTCATCAAGCTCCCGAAGAGCAGCACCTCGGGCGGTGGCCCCTATGCGATGGTGATGGACATCGTCGCCCAGCCGAGCGATCCGCAGCGCTAGTCCCGCGCCGTCGGTCCTCGTCGGGCAAGGCACTCGTCGGACCAAGCTCGGCCCGGCGACGGGGCGCGAAGACGAGGGACGGATCGTGCCGACGGCCCGACCGGGCGCTCAGCCCCGTGCGCGCCTCATGACCAGCCGTACGACGAAGCCGACGATCACCGCGATCACCGCGATCTTGACGACCGTGGCGACAAGCCCGACGATCGAGGAGAGCACCGCAAAGGCCACGACGACGGCGACGACGACCGACGCGGCGACGGCAGCACCGTGGACCGGTCGCAGCCCTCGACCGTGCGTGCTCGGCGAGGCGGTTCCCCTGGGCTCGATCATGACATCACCACAGCTTCCCGGGCTCGTGCGTCCCTGCGCGGATCGTACCCGGCGTCCGGGTGCGACGGTCGGCGGGCGGCTCGCGTAGCCTGAGGGCCACATGGACGACGTGCTCATCACCGATCCGGCAGCGGAGCGCTCGGGGGAGCCCGCGCCGCTGAGGTCGGTGCGGGACCAGCTTGCCGGTGACGTCCTCTCCGGCAAGCTCGCTGCCTCGGAGCTCCCCGCCCTGTACGCGGACGCCGCGGACGCTTGGCTCGCGCGGCTGTTCGACGAGGCGACAAAGGGGCGGGCACGCGGCTACGCGCTCCTCGCTGTCGGCGGGCACGGACGGCGCGAGCTCTGCCCTGGGAGCGACCTGGACCTGGTCCTGCTCCATCGAGCGCACCGCGGCTACGACCGTGTCGCCCAGGCGATCTGGTATGCGATATGGGACAGTGGCGTACCTCTCGACCACAGCGTGCGGACGCGTGGCGAGGTGCTAACGGTTGCCCGGACAGACATGAAGGCCGTGCTCGGCCTGCTCGACGGCCGGCTCGTCGCCGGAGACGAGCACCTCTGCGAGCGGGTCCTCGCAGAGGTCCGGGAGCTGTGGCGCAAGCAGAGCGCGACGTACCTGCCAGAGCTCGAGCAGGCGGGCAATGCCCGGCACCGGGAGCACGGGGAGCTCGCGTTCCTGCTCGAGCCCGACGTCAAGCAGTCCGCCGGCGGGCTGCGCGACCTCGCCGCTCTCCGAGCTATCGGCACCGCGTTGCCCGATCTCGCCCCGTTGACCCGCACACCGACGCTCGCCGGGGCCGAGCAGCTCGTCCTCGCGGCACGCGTCGTGCTGCACTGCAGGACGGGCCGGGACAGCGACCGACTGCTGCTCCAAGAGCAGGACCAGGT
>JAJYGW010000113.1 GCA_021790615.1 Actinomycetes bacterium
CACGGCGCGCAGCGCGGCGGCCAACGAGGTGCCCGGGGCCGGACGCTCGTCGTACAGCCACTCGCGCAGCTCGCGCTCCTGGGCGCGGGCCATCCTCGCCACCTCCGCGGGCTCGTCGGCGCGCGCCCGGATGAGGGCGAGCGTCTGCAGCACCGAGTCGTGCAGCCGGATCGCCATCTCCTCGCGCTCTTCGGCCCGCGCTCTCGCCTGGCGCTCACCGACGAGGTCCCGGGCGAGTCGGAGCCACCAGGGCCCGAACAACACGACCACGCCGGCCATCACGAGGAGGAGCCCGGCGAGCGGTCGCAAGGAGACGCCGGTCTGATGATGGGCGAGCAGGGCGACGAGCCCCCCGACGAAGAGCCCGGCAGCGAGCAGGAGGCGGAAGGCGATCGCCCGCCGTGACGGGCTCGAGACCGACAGCAGGTCGGCCACCGGCCGCAGGACGTGCCGGACCTGCTCCTGCTCGCGAGGGCTGGAATCTCGCCAGACGAGGACCAGCCCGGCGACGGCGATGAGGAGCGAGGAGGACATCGAGCTCACCCACGACACCCCGAAGGCGGAGACGATGACGAGGGCGAGCCCCACGACGGTGAGGAGGGCGATCGCGACCGCGATGCCGCGCGGATCGGCGATGGCACGTGAAGCGATGTTGTCGGGCTCTCCCTCGAGCGGGACGAACAGCCATGCCAGCACGTAGACCGTCACGCCGAAGCCGACCAACGCGAACACCACGAATGCCACGCGCACGACCGTCGGGTCCTTGTGGATCCGCCGGGCGAGGGCACCGCACACTCCGCCGAGCATCCGCTCGTCGGAGCTCCGCCGCCACGGGCCGCGCTCGCCGTGCCACTCGTGACGCGCCGGTCCGAAGCGACCTTGCTGGCCGCGCGAGGGCGGGCAGGAGCCGTGGCGCCGAACGTCGTCTCGATCCTCGATACCACGATGATCGCGCTCCGCCTTCTCGGAAGCATCAGGGTCATCCCTGAGGAACGACCTCCCTGTCGCCCCGTTGGTCAGGGATCGTTCCGGGAGGATCCCGATTCACGGATGCTCCCCGGCGCCTCATCATGGACGCATGACCACGCACTCACTCACCACCGAGTCTCTGCGGCGGCCGGTCGAAGGACGGATTGTCGCCGGCGTCGCCGCCTCCCTCGCGCGGCAGTTCGACGTCGACGTGACGGTCGTCCGCCTCGCCTTCGCCGTCCTCGCGATCCTCGGAGGCGCAGGTGTCCCGCTGTACCTCGCCGCATGGCTCCTCATCCCAGAGGAGGGCCGGGACACCTCCGTCCTCGGCGACCTCCTGGCGTCGGTGCACTCTCCGGACACCGATCGAAGCGGAGAACGCTGAGATGGCGAGCGATCCTTCACCTTCGAACCTGCGCATCGGTGACGCCGAGCGCGCCGAGATGAGCGAGGCCCTCGGCAAGCACTACTCCGACGGCCGTCTCGACGACCAGGAATTCCGGGAGCGCATGGAGGAGGCGATGGCCGCGAAGACGCAGGCCGACCTGCACGGACTCCTCTCCGATCTGCCCCCACTCGGGCCTACGTCCACGCCCCCGGTCGGCGGAGGCCCGAGTGGAGGCGTCCCGGCCGGCTCAGCGCCTTCGCGCGGCCGGCCCCGGGGGCGCGTGCTGCAGCTCGCGATGATCGTGGTGCTCGCCGTCATCGTGGCGAACCTGCTCACGGCTCGGTGGCCCTTCTTCTTCCACCCGTGGCCGCTGGTGCTCTTCCTCGTGATGGGCTTCCTCGCCTTGCGCAGGAGGCACCGGCACCGGCACCACCAGGTTCAACCGCCCGCCGGTCCACCACCCCCGTACATTTGAACAGCTGTGCAAGTCCGGCCCCGCCGGCACTACCGTGACCGGTCATGTCGCCATCGGTGCCGGATTTGCCGGATCGTGCACAGGTCGTCGTGATCGGCGGGGGGGTGACGGGTTGCAGCGTCGCCTACCACCTCGCCAAGCTCGGCTGGACCGACGTCGTCCTCATCGAGCGCAAGCAGCTCACCTCGGGCACGACCTGGCACGCCGCGGGGCTCGTCACGTCGGCCGGGATGGCCGACGAGACGCTCTTGTACATGAGCCGGTACTCGACTGAGCTCTACTCACGCCTCGAAGAGGAGACGGGTCTCTCGACCGGCTTCCGGCCCGTCGGCCACCTGCACCTCGCCACGACTCGCGAGCGGCTCGAGACGCTCCGGCGCGAGCAGGCGTTCGTCCGGGGCTTCGGTGTCGACAACCAGGAGATCGGGCCGAAGGAGTTCCACGATCTCTGGCCCGAGGCCCGTTTCGACGACGTGCTTGCTGCCTTCTACGTGCCCGACGAAGGGCGCGCCAACCCCTCGGACGTCACCATGTCGCTCGCTCGAGGTGCGCGGAACCGCGGGGTGCGGATCGTCGAGGGCCGGATCGTCACGGGCTTCGACGTGCAGGAACAGCGCGGTGGCCGGAGGCGCATACGGGCCGTGCACACCGACGACGGAGCGCGGATCGAGTGTGAGCATGTCGTGAACGCGTGCGGGATGTGGGCCCGCCAGGTCGGGGCGATGGCGGGCGTCTCGGTTCCCCTCCAGGCGGCCGAGCACTACTACCTCGTCACCGAGCCCGTGGGCTGGGCACACCGAGACCTGCCCGTGCTCGAGGATCCGGACCGCTACGGCTACTACCGGGAGGAGACCGGTGGGTTGCTCGTCGGCCTCTTCGAGCCCGTGGCGGCCCCCTGGTCGCTCGACGGAGTGGCCGACGACCTCGCGTTCACACAGCTTGCGCCCGACTGGGACCGCACCGGGCCGTATCTCGAAGCCGCGCTCGACCGGGTGCCCTCGTTGCGCGAAGCCGGCATCCGCCTCTACTTCTGCGGGCCGGAGAGCTTCACCTCCGACGTGCACCCGCTACTCGGCGAGTCGCCCGAAGTAGACGGGTACTTCGTGGCGGCCGGCCTCAACTCCCTCGGCATCCTGCTCGGCGGCGGCACGGGGAGCCTCGTCGCCCAGTGGATCGTCGACGGCGTGCCGCCGCTCGACGTGGCAGGGGTGAGCGTGGAGCGCACCCAGCCCTACGAGGCGACGCGGCGGTTCCGCGCCGAGCGGACGGTCGAGCAGCTCGGAGTGCTGTTCGGTGACGCTGTCTGGCCGAACTGGCAGCCTTCCAGCGGACGCAACATCCGGCGCTCGGCTGTTCATCACCGGCTCGAGGAGCACGGCGCCTACTTCGGGCAGTCAGCAGGGTGGGAGTTTCCCGAGTTCTTCGCCGGCCGCGGGCAGCGGCCGGGCCGCCTCTCGCTCGGCTGGCAGCGCGACGAGTCCGTCGAGCACCAGGCCGGCGAGCACCGTGCGGTGCGTGAGGCGGTCGGGCTGCTCGACCTCTCCCTCATGGCGAAGTACGCCGTCGAGGGGCCCGACGCGGAAGCCCTGTTGAGCCGCGTGTCTGCGAACGACGTGGCCGTGCAGCCCGGGCGCCTCGTCTACACCCAGTGGTGCAACGAGCGCGGCGGCATCGTGGCCGACCTCACGGTGACACGGCTCGACGAGGACCGTTTCGTCGTCGTCTCCTCCGACGTCATCCACCGCCGGGTCGGCGCCTGGCTCCGCCGCCATCGCCGCGACGACGAACACGCGGTGATCACCGACGTCACGTCTGCCAGCACCATCCTGTCGGTCCAGGGACCGCGCTCGCGAGAGCTGCTCGGGCGCCTCACCGGGGCCGATCTCGGCAACGACGCCTTCGCGTACCTCACCGTCCAGCCGATCGACGTCGGGTACGCACCCGTCCTCGCGGCACGGGTCACCTACGTCGGTGAGCTCGGCTACGAGCTCCACATACCCACCGAGTACGCCGTCTCTGTCTTCGACGCGCTCGTCGATGCAGGCGAGGACCTCGGCCTCGCGCAGGTCGGATACCTCGCGATGAACAGCTTGCGCCTCGAGAAGGCCTATCGGGACTACGGGTCCGACATCGACAACACCGACACGCCGATCGAAGCGGCCCTGTCGTTCGCCGTGGCCTTCGACAAGGCCGGCGGCTTCATCGGGCGGGACGCGCTTCTCGCCGAGCGTGAGCAGCCGCGCCGCCGCATCCTCGCCCAGGTGCTGCTCGAGGACCCCGAACCGCTGCTGTTCGGACTCGAGCCGGTCCTTCGTGACGGCCGGTGGTTCGGCTACGTGCGTGCCGGCGCCTACGGCCACACCCTCGGCGGCTCCGTCGGCCTCGCGATGCTCGAGGACGAGGACGGCCTGACGCCGGCGGAAATCGCGAAGACCCCGCTCGCGGTGGAGATCTGTGGTCGCCGGATCCCGGCGCGCGCCTCTGTGCGCCCCATGTACGACCCGGCCCGCGAGCGGATCCTCGTCTGA
This sequence comes from Actinomycetes bacterium, assembly GCA_021790615.1. Next base: position 4,361 of record JAJYGW010000113.1, read on the forward strand.
CGCCCCGGCCATCTGCCCGCGCGGCAGGACGATCGACCTCGCCCGTCATGACGTTCGGCCCTAGGCCGCTTGGCCTTCCAAGGCGCAGTATGTGCGCGATGTTCCAGGTTCGCATTCACGGCCGCGGCGGCCAAGGCGTTGTCACGGCCGCCGAGATGCTGTCGGTGGCGGCGTTCCTCGACGGCTCGTGGTCGCAGGCCTTCCCGAGCTTCGGCTCGGAGCGCACCGGCGCTCCCGTCGTGTCGTACTGCCGCATCGACGACCGCGAGATCCGCACTAGGGCCCCAGTGGACGAGCCCGACGCGCTCATCGTGCAGGACGCCACGCTCGTGCACCACGTCGACCTGTTCTCCGGGGTCGCGCCTGCCGGGTTCGTGCTCGTCAACACGTCGCACACCGTGGAGGAGCTCGGCCTCGAAGATCTCGTCGCGCGCTTTCGGCGCGAGCGCCTCCTGACGGTCCCGGCGAGCGAGATCGCGCTCCGGCACGTCGGCCGGAACGTGCCGAACACCGTGCTCCTCGCGGCCTTTGCCGTGGCGACGGGGGTCGTGTCCCTGGACGCCGTCGTGGCGGCGATCCGGCAGCGTTTCGAGCCGGAGGTCGCCGAGCGCAACGCTCGAGCGGCCGCCGAGGCCGGCGACTACGTCAGGGAGGCGCAGGGTGCCCGTGCAACAGCTTGAAGGCTCCCGCGCCGTGGCCGAGGCGGTGGCGCTGTGCCGGCCCGAGGTGGTCTGTGCCTACCCGATCTCGCCCCAGACCCACATCATCGAGGCGGTCGGGGCGATGGTGAAGTCCGGTCGGCTCACACCGTGCGAGTTCGTGAACGTCGAGTCCGAGTTCGCCGCCATGTCGGTGTCGATCGGCGCCTCGGCGACGGGTGCCCGCGCCTACACGGCGACGGCGAGCCAGGGGCTCCTCTTCATGGCCGAGGCGGTGTTCAACGCCGCCGGCCTCGGTCTTCCGATCGTGATGACGGTCGCGAACCGCGCGGTCGGTGCGCCGATCAACATATGGAACGACCACTCCGATTCGATGGCGCTCCGGGACGCCGGGTGGGTGCAGCTGTTCGCAGAGACGAACCAGGCTGCTGTCGACCTGCACCTGCTGGCGTTCCGGCTCGCCGAAGAGCTGTCCGTGCCGGTCATGGTTTGCATGGACGGCTTCATACTGACGCACGCCTTCGAGCCCGTGGAGCTGCCGACGCAGGAACAGGTCGACTGGTTCCTCCCGCGGTACGTCCCCCGCCAGGAGCTCGACCCGGAAGCCCCGATCACGATCGGTGCCATGGTCGGGCCCGAGGCGTTCGAGGAGGTGCGGTACCTGGCCCATCTGCGCCTGCTGCGGGCTCTCACCCGCGTGCCCGAGCTGGCGTCCGAGTTCGAGACGATGTTCGGGCGCCCGCTCGGAGCACGGCCGGGCTCCGCCGTGGGCGGATCGCTCGTCACGTCGTACCGCACCGAGGGTGCGACGACGGTGGTGGTGGCGCTCGGCTCGGTGCTCGGCACCGTCAAGGACGCCGTCGACGAGCTCAGGACCGAGGGCCATCCCATCGGCGTCGTCGGTCTCACGACCTACCGTCCGTTCCCCGCAGAGGCGCTCCACGGCGCGGTCGAGGGAGCCCACCGAGTCGTCGTCGTGGAGAAGGCCTTCGGCACAGGCGGGCGCGGCTTTGTCACTGACGACGTCGCGATCGCCCTTCGCGACCACGATGTCGCCGTCCACACGATCGTGGCGGGCCTCGGAGGCCGGCCCATCAGCGAGGAGTCACTGCGCCGCGTCCTCGCGACGGCGATCACCGGTGATCTACCAGCCATGAGTTTCCTCGACCTCGACATGGGCGCTGTGACCGCCGAGACGCGCGCGGTGCGCCCGCTCTGAGGGAGGGATCACGATGCCCGAGACGCACCAGGCACGCCACCCGGTGAAGTTCTACCAAGTCGGCAGCTTCGCCGTCGGGAACCGGTTGCTCGACGAAGCGGACCGGACCGTGCAGTCGGACCGGGAACGCACGAACTCGCTCACGTCGGGGCACCGCGCCTGCCAGGGATGCGGCGAAGCCCTCGGAGCGCGCTACGCGCTCGATGCCGCCATGCGTGCGACGGACGGCCGCATGGTGGTGGCCAACGCGACGGGTTGCCTCGAGGTCTTCTCGACGCCGTACCCCGAGTCCTCGTGGCGCATCCCGTGGTTGCACTCTCTCTTCGGCAACACGGCGGCGGTCGCCACGGGCATCGCGGCTGCGCTGAAGGTGAAGGGCCGAGAGGACATCCGGGTCGTGGCGCAGGCCGGCGACGGTGGCACCGTCGACATCGGTTTCGGCTGCCTGTCCGGGATGTTCGAGCGGAACGACGACGTCCTGTTCGTCTGCTACGACAACGAGGCCTACATGAACACCGGCGTGCAGCGCTCTGGTGCAACCCCGCCGGCTGCCAGGACGGCCACGACCGAGGCGGTCGGCCCCGAGCCGGGGAACCGGTTCGGGCAGGGTAAGAACCTTCCGCTGCTGGCGCTCGCCCACGAGATCCCCTACGTGGCGACCGCGACGGTGGCGGACCTCCATGACCTCGAGCGCAAGGTCGAGAAGGCCATGTCGATCCGGGGCTCGCGATACCTCCATGTGCTCGTGCCGTGCCCGCTCGGTTGGGTCGCAGCGTCGTCAGAGACGATCCACCTCGCGCGCCTCGCCCGCGAGACGGGGCTCTTCCCCGTCTTCGAAGGTGCCCACGGCGAGGTCACCGATGTCGTCAAGATCAGGCACAAGGAGCCCGTGGAGGAGTACCTGCGGCTGCAGGGCCGCTACAAGCATCTGTTCGGCAGCGGGGCCAGGCCGGACATCGTCGGGCGGATCCAGGAGATTGCGGACCGGAACATCGCGCGCTTCGGGCTCGTCGACGAGGTCCCCCCCGACGAGCAATCGGTCGGGAAACAGCCGTGACCAAGCCCTTCGCGATCACGCTCGACGTCGGTTCGAGCCTCGCCAACCACACCGGCTCGTGGCGTGTCGAGAGACCCGTCTACGTCGACCGCATGCCGCCGTGCAACGACGGCTGCCCGGCCGGCGAGAACGTGCAGCGTTGGCTGTACCACGCCGAGTCCGGCGCCTACGAGACCGCCTGGCGCACTCTCGTGGCCGACAACCCGTTCCCCTCCATCTGCGGGCGTGTCTGCTACCACCCCTGCGAGACAGCCTGCAACAGGGGGCAGCTGGACGAGGCGGTCGGGATCCATGCTGTCGAGCGCTTCCTCGGCGACGAGGCCGAACGCCGAGGCTGGGCCTTCGTCCCGGCCGGGCCATCGAGCGGCAGGCGCGTCCTCGTCATCGGTTCGGGACCATCGGGGCTGTCGGCGGCGGCACACCTGTCCCGCCTCGGGCACGACGTCACGATCTACGAAGCCGCTCCGGCTCCGGGCGGGATGATGCGGTACGGGATCCCGAAGTACCGCCTGCCCCGAGACGTGCTCGACCGAGAGATCGAACAGATCCTGAGAGCCGGCGTGCACCTCGAGTGCAACCGCCGGGTCGCAGACGTCGCGGCCGCGAAGGAGGAGGGAGGCTTCGACGCCGTCTACGGCGCCATCGGGGCACAGCTCTCGCGCCGGGCGGAGATACCGGCGGCGGACTCGTCGCGGATCATCGACGCGCTGGCGTTCCTGGCGGGCACCGAGGCGAAGCCCGAGACGGCCGAGCTGCCGCAGCTGGGTCGCCGCGTCGCGGTCTACGGCGGCGGCAACACGGCCATGGACGTCGCCCGGACGGCTCAGCGCCTCGGCGCCACGGACGCGGTGATCGTCTATCGACGGACGCGCGACCGCATGCCGGCGCACGCGTCGGAGCTCGAGGACGCCCTGGCGGAAGGGATCACCGTCTCCTGGCTCTCGACGATCACGGCCGTCGAACCGGGTGAGCTCGAGATCGAGAAGATGGCGCTCGACGACTCAGGCTTCCCGCAGCCGACGGGGGAGTACGAGAAGTTGGGTGCCGACACGGTGATCCTCGCGCTCGGGCAGGAGAGCGACCTATCGCCCGTCCAGGCCCTCGATGACGTCCGGGTGGAGCACGGCAGCCTCGCGATCGACGAGCACATGATGACAGGCCATGCCGGGATCTTCGCGGGAGGGGACGTCGTCCCTGACGAGCGGACCGTCACCGTCGCCGTCGGTCACGGCAAGCGGGCGGCGCGGGAGATCGACGCCTTCCTGCGAGGCTCGACCTACGTGCACCCGTCACGGCCCGGCCTGGCCGGTGTCGACAACCTGAACACCTGGTACTACAGCGACGCGCCGCGCACGGTCCAGCCGGAGCTCGAGGCTGTGCGCCGCCGCTCCACCTTCGACGAGGTCGTGGGCGGGCTCGACGCCGACAACGCCTTGTTCGAGGCGCGCCGATGCCTGTCGTGCGGGAACTGCTTCGAGTGCGACAACTGCTTCGGCGTGTGCCCGGACAACGCCGTGCGCAAGCTGACCGATGTCGTCGCCTCCTCGGCGGCGGGGCCGGGTTCGGCCCGCTACTACGAGTTCGACTACGACTACTGCAAAGGTTGTGGCATCTGCGCTGTCGAATGTCCGTGCGGCGCGATCGTGATGGAGCCCGAGTCGATCTGACGCCCCGGGTCCCGTCCGAAGGAGGGACCTTCGACCCTATCTCCACTGCTCGTGGCGGCGTTCACTGAGGCACAAGTCAGCCTTCCAACACTGAGCGCAGCAGGGAGACAGGATGACAGCAAGGTTCTCGAGACGAGCGTTCATCGGTGGCAGCGCAGCTGTCGCAGGCGGCGTCATCGCAGCGGACAGGCTCCACTACTTCGGGATCGCCGGCGATACGGCGGGCACGGCGGGTGCGGCCGAGGACGTGCTCACGGGCAAGGAGTCCCTCTACCGCACGGGCCACTCGAACAACTGCGACGGTGCGTGCGGCCACCTCGTCCACGTGGTCGACGGGCGTGTGACCATGGTCGGTCCAGCGGCATTCGGGTCGACGACGATCGACGGACGGGCGGCGCCGACGTTTCACCCGCGGATCTGCGCCCGCGGCCTTTCCCAGATCTCCAACACGTACAGCCCCGATCGGATCAAGTACCCCTACAAGCGTGTCGGCCCGCGTGGCAGCGGGAGATGGCAGCGGATCAGCTGGGAGGAGGCCACCTCGCTCATCGCGACGAACTTCCAACGCATCCAGGGTCACTACGGCAAGACGTCGGTCTGGATCGCCCCGTACACCGGCTCGCTGTCCTTGATCGAGGGTGTGGTCGGCGCCGGGTTCCGTTTCGCGAGCGTGATCGGAGCCTCGGCGGGAGACTCCGAAGGCGACAACGAGGGTGACTCCGCCACCCCGGCCGGATGGAACTACGTGCTCGTCGACCCGACGAACCCGAGCAACGGCGGCGGGTTCTTCACCGGGCACGAGTCGGTGGACTTCATGAACGCGAAGACGATCGTGTTCTGGGCGAACAACGTGGCAGAGACCTCGATCCCGGACTGGCGGATCATGTGCGACGCGCGGGACCAGAACGGGACCCGTCTCGTCTCGGTCGACCCGCGCTTCACCGTGACGTGCTCGCAGAGCGACGACTGGCTGCCCATCCGGCCGGGCGCCGACACGGCCCTCGTCGACGGGATCATCAACTACGTCATCCAGCACCGCCTCTACGACGAGGCTTACATCCGCAAGTACACCGTCGGTCCATATCTCGTCGACCGGGCGACGAGGAAGTGGTTGCGCGCCGGTCAGGCTGTGAAGGGGGCGAAGAACCCCCACGACTACGTCGTCTGGGACGATGCCAGCAGCTCGCTCAAGGAGGCGAGCGACCCGTCGGTCGCCTCTCCGGCGATCCTCGGCGTCTACGACGTGAGCGGCCGCAAGGCGTCGACCGCCTTCCAGGCTCTCGCCGACATGGCGGAGAGATGGACCCCGGAGCACACCTCGAAGGTCACGGACGTCCCCGTCAGCCAGATCGTCGAGCTCGGTCGGCTCTGGGGCACGAGCAAGCCTCTCGCCGTCAGAGCGGGCTTCGGGTTGTCCCACTGGTACCACGGTGACCTGCACATGCAGGCACTCCTCACCCTGCAAGCGATCACCGGAAACATCGGGGTGCACGGCGGCGGGGTGACGACGTTCGCGGGCGGGCTCACGACGACGGCGTTCGACCTCGTCGACTGGTGGAACCCGACCGGCAAGCCCTACACGGTCCTCGAGCCGATGGACTTCTGCAGTGCCGTCCAGAGCGGCAAGCCCTTCCCGGTGAAGGCGGCCTGGTTCATGATCGACAACTTCGCCCAGCAGATGTCTGACCGAAACCGGGTGATCGCCGCCATGAAGGAGCTCGAGTTCGTCGTCGTCTCCGACTACGTCCTCTCGGCGACTGCCGACCTCGCCGACGTGATCCTGCCCGCCTGCACGTACTTCGAGAAGACCGACCTGCTCTCCTCGAACAACTTCTACCTGCAGTACATGCCGAAGATCATCGACCCGCTGTTCGAGTCGAAGTCCGACCTCGACGCCATCCGGCTCGTGGCGGAGAAGATGGGCGTCGGGCAGTACTTCGACAAGTCACCGGACCAGTACCTGCGCGACATCATGCACCTCGGGACGCCCAAGGCAGACCCGACGGTGCAGGGGCTCACATGGGACCGCCTCACCTCCGAGGCGGTGCACCTCAACACGGACCCCATGCCGTACGTGCCGTTCTTCGACAAGCAGTTCCCGACCAAGAGCGGGAAGATCGAGTTCTACGTCGAGATGCTCGTCCCCTACGACCAAGAGCTCTGCGACCACAAGGAGCCCGTCGAGGCATCACCGACGAATCCGCTGTTCCAGCGCTACCCGCTCGTGTTCCTCTCGACCCACACGAGGTTCCGCACGCACTCGCAGTACGTCAACCTCCCGTGGTTGAAGGAGGTGAACAACGGGGGGCAGGGGTTCCTCGAGATCAACCCGCGCGATGCAAGCCCGCGCCACATAGCTGATGGCGATGTCGTCCGGATCTTTAACGATCGGGGCCATCTGAAAGTGCGTGCCCGGCTCACCGAGTCGATGAAACCTGGAGTCGTCAATTGCTACCAGGGCGGCTGGGACACCATCCGCGTCAAGCACTACATCGAGGGGCACCCGAACAACTTGACGCACCAGATCGCCAAACCGGCGCAGTCGCTGATCCCGAACTTCCCGTCCAATGCCGCCTACTACGACTGCCTGGTGCAGGTCGAGCGGTCAGAGGGGTGATGGTCCATGCCAACGTCACACTCTCCCCGCCACGTCATGGTGATCGACACCAACCGTTGCGTCGGCTGCTGGACATGTGCGGTCGCGTGCAAGGAGATCAACGACGAACCACTCGGCTACTGGTGGAACCGTGTGCTCACGACCGCACCGAACCAGTCGACAGCGGCGAAGGCGCCTGCGAGCGAGAACATCGACGTGCCCTACGGCGTGTACCCGAACGTCGAGCTCGCGTACCTACCGGTTGCCTGCCAGCAGTGCAACGATGCCCCGTGCGTGAAGGTCTGCCCGGTGCAGGCCACCTTCCGCCGCGAGGACGGCGTCGTGCTCGTCGACTACGAGCGCTGCATCGGCTGCCGGTACTGCATGGCCGCCTGCCCGTACGGCGTCCGGATCTTCAACTGGGGCGACGGTGAGCGAGCACCCGGCGGCGTCATCGGGTACGGCAAGGACTACCGGGTTGACGGCAGGCTCGTGTTCGCTCCGGTGCGCCCGAAGGGCGTCGTGGAGAAGTGCACGTTCTGCGTCGAGCGCATCGACGAGGGCCAGGTGCCGTTCTGTGTGGAGTCATGCCCGCTCGGCGCCCGGGTCTTCGGCGACTTGAACGACCCAAGCTCGGACGTGAGCCGCCTGGTCCGCGACGGCGGTGCGCAGCAGCTGCACCCCGAGCTCGGTACGGATCCGAACGTCTACTACCTCCCGGTGGCCCGCCGGGTGGCGGCCGAGAGCTGAGGAGTCTGCCATGAGCACTGTCGCAGTCCCGTCCCGAGCGCCCCGCCCGGGCTCTCCGACTCCATCGGCAGGCGCCCTCCAGAAGGCTGCGCACCACGGCGTGCGGTGGTGGTACGCGGTTCTCGTGGCGATCATGGCCTGGGGGCTGGCGGCATGGATCGACGAGCTGAACGTCGGTCTGGCCGCCACCGGCATGCGGGACGTCGTGTCGTGGGGGATCTACATCTTCACGTTCGCGTTCTTCATCGGCTTGTCCGCCGGCGGGCTCATCATGGCCTCGAGCGCAGAGGTCTTCGGGATCAAGGCCCTGAAGCCTCTCTCGCGCCTCGGCGTGCTCTCCGCAGCCGCGTGCGTGAGCGTGGCGGCGCTGATGATCATCCCGGATCTCGGCCAACCCTTCCGCATCCTGAACCTCTTCGTCCACCCGAACTGGAGCTCCCCGCTCGTCTGGGACATCCTCATCATCACCGTCTACTTCGTGTTCTCGGTCGTCGATCTCACGGTTCTGCACCGTCATGCCCGAGCCGACGCCGAGGAGGGACACGGCACCCGCGCCGCCCGGTTGCGCACCGTCGTGCGCGTGCTGGCGTACGTCGGCCTTCCGACGGCCGTGCTGCTCCACTCGGTCACCGCGTGGATATTCGGGGTCCAGATCGCCCGTGCATGGTGGAACACCTCGCTCATGGCACCGCTCTTCGTCGTCTCGGCCGTCCTCTCGGGCACCGCCCTCGTGAT
>JAJYGW010000288.1 GCA_021790615.1 Actinomycetes bacterium
CCCCGGCGTGCGGCTTCATGGCCACTCGGCAGCCTTCGGGGGCTTCCTCCGGCTGGCCGACGTCGACCAGGAGGCGCTGCGACGGCGGTTCGCCGACACGCTCGAGGACATCTCGAGCGGCGCGTTCGCCCGGCGCTTCCAAGAGGAGCTGGCCGCGGGGTCTCCCACCAAAGCGCTGATCGACGCCATGATCGAGGGCGACGACCCGCTCTCACGCGCCGAGGCCGAGGTGCGCGCGGCGGGGCAGGGCGGCGCGGCTCGATCCTGATGCGCCGCTGCGGCACTCACGGCACAGCGGCGCCCTCGTCATGGCGCCAGACGCTCGGCGCGCCAACCGCCCCCCTCTCGCAGGAACCGGATGCGGTCGTGCAGGCGGAACGGCTGCTCCTCCCAGAATTCGACTGCAGAGGGGATGATGCGGTAGCCGCCCCAGCGTTCCGGCCGTTCCGGCTCCGAGCTCCCCAGCGCTGCCACCGCGGCCTCGAGCTCGTCCCTCGTCGCGACGACCGAGCTCTGGTGCGAGGCGACCGCACTGCGCCGCGACCCCGCGGGGCGGCTCGTCCAGTAGCGGTCGGACTCCTCTGCGGTGGTCTCGACGACCGTCCCGCTGATCCGCACCTGCCGATGCACCGGCACGTACCAGTGGAGCACCACCGCCGCCTTCGGGTTCTGCTCGATGTCCCTGGCCTTCTCGCTCCCGTAGTCGGTGAAGAACACCACGCCCTCGTCCCTCCCGCGCAGGAGCACGTAGCGTGCCGAGGGCTCGCCGTCACGGCTCGCCGTCGCGAGGCACATCGCCTCGGGCATCGGGTCCCCGGCGGCACGCGCCGCCTCGAACCACTCGTCGAGCTGGCGCAGCGGGTCTCGGTCGAGATCGGTGAGGTCCATGCCGGCCAGTATCCACCACCCGGCGAAGCTTGGTCGGCGAGGCGCGGTCGGCGAGCCTGGCCGCTGACGGTGCGCGCACCGGCGGCGGCTCAGGGAGCGGCGACGTCGGCTCGGCCCGTCTCGAGATCCTCGTAGGCGGCGGCGAACCTGCCAATCGTCGCCATGCACACGTCGGTGCTCTGGAGCGAGCCGAAGGAGAGGGTGTGCAGCCACGTCGCGAGGCCGAACGCCGGCGTGCCGCGGTACCGCTCCCACGCCGACACCGGCGAGGGCGGTCGCACCCCACCACGGCCGAGGGCGTCGAGGTAGGAGCCGAGAAGCTCGCGCTCGTGTCGGCGCCGGTCCTCGACCCCGAGCGCGCTCACGACGAAGTAGCCCACGTCGTGGGACCAATGGCCGAGACGCGTGAGTTGCCAGTCGAAGAGCCCGGTGCGCCCGTCGGCTGCGATGTAGGCATTGCCCAGGTGAGGATCGCCGTGCAGGACGGTACGGGGCCCTGACGCCGCGATCGCGGCGCTGCGCCGGAACTGGTGCGAGAGCGTGCTCGCGTCGGCGCCTCGGGGTAGGTGCCACTCCCCCGCCAGGCGCTCGCTGGCCAGCCGAAGGCCCCGCGAAAGGCTCACGACCGAGATCGCGCCCGAGACCGGCCCGAGGCGCCAATGCCCCAAGCACCCGAGCGTCGGGGGTATGGGCCGCTCCCAGTACGACGCGTGCAGCGCGGCGAGACCCTGGAGCCCGCTGCGGACGGCATCGACCGAGAGCGGCGTCCGGGCGTCGCAGGGAACCCCCCCTGCGGCCACCACGTCCTCGGTCACCACCACGCAGGCGGCACGGCGCCGGTCCACGCCACCCGCGAGGAAGGCGGGATGGGCGAGAGGGAAGCTCGCGCCGGCGTCCGCCAGGCGTGCCTCGGTCCACAGCGCCCCGAGGGCGAGCAACGCCATGCGGTGCAGGGGCCTCCCCGGCCCCTTCACGAACACGGAGGACGGGCCGCCGGCGCCGGCCAGCGACAGCGCCACGCGTGCCGTGGCGTTCGTGCCCTCCCCCACGGCGCCGACCTCGAGGTCCCGGACCACGATCCCGGGGTACCACCGGCTGAGGGCGGCGCTCATCCAGGCGGGGTCGAGGTCGGACCATCGGCGCGGGACCGAGAGCACCACGACATCCTTGCGCCACGACGAGGGGATCACCGGCAACGGCGCCACCGCGGGGTGCCGGTGCGCACCCGGGCGCTCCTAGGCGCGAAGGTCTCTGTCGACCACCATCGAGGTCGCTGCCGGCGCGTCCGCCGGCACGGCGGACCCCTTGCCGGCCGGCACCTTGACGGGCTCGAGACCCGGAGCGCTCTCCGGCGTCGAGGGCTGGGGAACCCCGGCGATCCGGTAGACCTCGGAACCGTCCACCGTCTCCTCGGTGAGCAACAGGTCGGCGAGCTGGCGGAGCTGTGCGCGGTGCTGGCGCAGGATGTCGACCGCCCGTTGCTCGGCCTGGGAGAGGAGCGCCGCCACCTGCTCGTCGATCTTGGCCTGGGTCTCCTCTGCAAAGGGCCGGCTCGACAGCCCGGGGCCGCCACCGCCCAGGAAGACCGACCCCCCTTCGGGGTAGCCGATGGGACCCAGCTCCTTGGACAGTCCGAACTCGCGCACCATCTTGATCGCGAGATCGGTCGCGGACGCGAGATCGTTGGCCGCGCCCGTCGAGCCCTGGCCCAGCTCCACGAGCTCTGCCGCACGCCCGCCGAGGCGGACCGCGAGCGCGTCGTAGAGGTAGTCCTCTCCGTAG
>JAJYGW010000087.1 GCA_021790615.1 Actinomycetes bacterium
TGCTCCAGGGGGACCCCGCGCCGAGAAGGGGCTTCGCCGATGGTTCGGTCGACTGCTCGGAACGGTGCACGGCGGTTCCGACGGCGTGCAACGGCCGGCTGTGGATGCCGCCAGCGGGGCCGACCAGTTGGTTGGCGGGGGTTGAGCTAGGTTCGGCACTGTGCGCACCGACGGGCGCAACACCTCGACCACCCCAGTCGCCCTTCCCCCCGTCCAGACGGCGGACGGGGTCCAACTGCGGGTCTGGCGATGGCGGGCGGTTCCTCAGCGTGCCACGGTGGTTCTCGTCCACGGCTTCGGCGCGGGTGGGCTGCACCCCAGCGTCGCGAGCGTGGCACAGGCGCTGGTCGAGCGTGGTTTCGAGGTGCTGAGCTACGACGCTCGAGGACATGGCGAGTCGGGGGGGCTGAGCACGCTCATCGACCGAGAACAGCTCGACGTGGCGGCCGTCACCCCGCTTGCGACGGGACCGCTGGTCGTGGTGGGTGTCTCGATGGGGGCTGTCGCCGCGCTGCGTTGGGCGGCGGCCGGGGCGTCCCCGGCCTGCGACGGGGTCGTCGTGGTGAGCGCCCCGGCAAGGTGGCGGCTCCGCCCCGCGTTTCTCGCACTTGGCCTGCTCACACGCACGTCGCTCGGGGTCGCGGTGCTCGGCCGGCTGAGCGGAGCTCGCGTCGACCGTCGCTTCCGCCTCGCGCCGGCTCCTGCGTCCCTGGTTCGTCAGATCCGTCAACCGCTCGCCGTCGTGCACGGCACGCGGGACCGGCTCCTCCCGGCTCGCGACGCCCCGCTGCTCCTCCGCGACGCCCCCGCGCCCCGACGCCTCTGGCTCGTGACCGACATGGGGCATGGCCTGGTTCGCTCGGGGATCTCGGCGATCCTCGAGGCCGTCGAGTGGGCGCTTGCCGCAGCGCCTGCGTTCTCCGGCTGACCGCCGCGAGCGATCGCGTCCCGCCGCGGCTGACGTCTTCCGGCTGACCGCGGGGAGCCGCAGTGGCGGCGTTCTGCCGCTGACGGCCGCACGTCGCGGGCGACGTGCGGCGGCCGACCGATGCGGCCGCGTTCGCGAGGTGAAGGTCAGCGGCCTTCGGCCGGCGGCACGAGCTCGGCCTCGCTCCGGGAGGCCCTGCGCTGGGGGAGCGGGAGCGGGGTGCCGTCCTCTGCCTCCCACCACCAGGCGAGTCCGCGCACGCCCGGCCCGGTGTGGGCCACCATGACCGGGCCGAACCGCCCGACGAACGCCTCCTCGGGTTCGTGCTCCGCGCGCACTCCTTCGAGGAGACGCTTCGCTGCGAGCTCGTCGAGCGCGTGGAGTGCGACCACGTGCAGTCGCCCGGGCGGCGTCGGGACGCTTCGGCGCCACTGACCGAGCACCGCCTCGGTCGCACCGCGCTCCCCGAGCGAGGGGCGGAGCAGGCGGGGTCGGCCCGCGCGCAGTTCGAACAGTGGACGGAGGCCGAGACGACGTCCCGCTCGGCCCGCCAGGTCGGGGATGCGCCCCGTCCTCGCCAGCTGGTCGAGGCTGTCGACGACGGCCACGAGCCGGACGGCGCGAGCGACCGCACCCGCACGGGCAGCCACGGCTTCGAGTGACGCACCGGAACTCGCTGCGACTGCGGCCGCGGTGACGACGAGGCCCTCCGCTCCGGCCGCCGTGCCCGAGTCGAGGACCTCCACCGAACCGCCTCCTCGGAGCGTGCTCGCGAGGCGTGCCGTCGCGAACGTCGACGAGAGCCCCGAGGCCACCGTCACCGCAAGCACGCCACCTCCATGGTCTGCTCGCTCGTAGGCGTCGAGGAAGGCGGCAGGGGTCGGTCCGGCGGTGTGCACGCCCTGGGCCAGGTGTGCGAGCACCTCGTCGAGGGAGATGCCGCGCTCGTCCCCGCTCGGGCGGAGCGGAGCCTCGACGGGCGCGAGATCGGCGGGGCGACCGGCGCTCGGGCTGCTCCCGAAGCTGATCTGCATCGGGACGACCACGACCCCGAGTGCTTCCGCCAGCTCGGGGACGATCGACGCAGCGGAGTCCGTCACGATGCCCACCTGGCCCGAACGATCGGATCGCGCTCGACCGGCGGCGTGTGCAGGCGTTGCGCCGCTCGGCATCATCCGCAGCGCTCGGTCTCGCCAGCCGAGCACGGTGCGTGGGTCGGTGGGTCGGTGTCGAAGAGGAGGCGGTGGCCGAGGGTCGACCAGCTCCAGCCGGCCGGCGGCCGGCGGTTGCCGGCGAGACGCTTGGCGGTGATCGGCACCACGAGCGCGGTGCCGAGCAGCGCCCCTCGCGTGCCGTGCCGGAGCCCGAGGGCCGGCACGATTGCCGCGAGGGCGATGGCCGATGCCAGTCCAGCCTGGTGACTCGCCTTCCCGATGGCAAGGCCGGCGGCGAGGAGCGCCGTGGCCTCCGGCCCGGCCACGAGTCCGGCCCCCATGGCGAGGGAGATGCCGCGCCCACCCGCACCGCCGAGCCAGGGTGACCAGTCGTGGCCGACGATCGCCGCGCCCGCTGCGAGCGCTCCGACACCGGCGCGTTCGCCGGCGAGCAGTGGCCCGATCGCACCCTTGACGAGCTCGAAGCAGCCGGCGACGACGAGGGGCCGGAAGCCCCCGACCTGGTAGAGCCCCGAGCCCGAGACCGTTCCTCCTCCGACGTCACGCAGGTCGACACCGGCGACGC
>JAJYGW010000398.1 GCA_021790615.1 Actinomycetes bacterium
GGGTGACAACGTTGTCATCCGTACCACCGGCCCTCGACTGGCGCTTCGGATTGTGGATCTGAGTATGCCTACCGATGACGTCGCGTGTCAAGGGGTTGCGACGGCATGCGTGGGGCGTGTCGGGCGCGGGATCGAGATGCACCGGAGGGCGCGTCGGGCGAGGAACGGGACGCTCGCGACGCGACCGGCTCCTCGTGGCTCGTGTCGGTGCGGCGGTGTCGTTGGGAGGCCTGCTCTCTTGCGTCGCGGGCCCACGGTGGCGAGTCCGGTCGGGTCCCGTCACCCTGCAAGAGCGTGAGGCGTTCCGGGGAGTGCCGGACTCGTCTGCGTTGGGGTGATGATCGTCGTCCGCGTCCAGGCGATCATTCGACGCAGCCGGTCGCTTCGTTCTCCCGATCCGGGTCGGCTGGGGCTCGGGCGCCCGCCGTCGGCCTGTCGAGGGCGCCTTCGGACTGCGACCGCAGTCCCTTCCGAGCTTCGGGAGCCGGAGCTCACGAGCCCGGGCTCAGAAGGAGGGCGCGGGGGTGCGATGCTCGACGAGCGCCTCGGACTTCCGACGTCTGTCCGGCGAGTCGTGGTCCGCAGACGACCCGCCCAAGGGGCAGCGGGTGCGCTGGTTCGCCGGAGGGGGGGAGGGGCGCAACGGGTGGGGGCGGATACAGGCCTCGCGACCCTGCGGGCTCGGGAGCGCTCGGCAGAGGTGGGACCCGACCGTGACGGGCACGAGCGCCAGCCCGCCGGGCGGGATCGGCAGCGCGCACTACGGTGAGCCCGTGCCAGCGACGATGTCGAGAGCCAGGGCCGCGCGAGCACTCTTCGTCGGGCTGGATGTCGGCACCTCCCAGACCAAGGCGGCTGTCGTGGACGCGAGCGGGCAGGCGTTGGCACACGGGTCCTCGGTGACGAGATGGGAGTTGGTCCCGACGGGTGCTGAAGCGGGCCCCGAGAGCTTCATGGATGCGGCCACCGGCGCGCTCCGCGCTGCGCTGGCGCAGGTCCCGGACGGGCAGTTCGTCGCCATCGGGGTGGCCAGCATTGCCGAGACGGTTGCCTTCCTCGGCGAGGACCGGCGTCCGGTCGCGCCGTCGATCGCCTGGCACGACGCGCGAGGTTCCGAAGAGGCGCGCGCCGTCGCGGAGGAGCTCGGGGGGGCGCGCCTGGCGCGAACTGGGCTCGACTCGGGATCGATGGCGACGATCGCCAAGCTGCGGTGGATGCGAGCGCACGCGCCAGCGGCCCGAGAGATCCGCCGGCTCCTCGGCGTCGCCGAGTTCGTCGCCTGGCGGCTCGGGGGTGACGAGGTCGCCGAACGGTCACTCGCGTCGCGAACCGGCGTGCTGGATCTGGAGAGCGGCCAGTGGTGGCCCGATGCGGTCGAAGCGGCCGGGGTCGACCCCGATGCCTTTCCCCGCCTTGTCGACGCGGGGACGCCCATCGGCGTGGTCCGCAACCCACCACCCGGGCTCGAGCGCCTCTCGGGCGCAGTCCTCGCAATCGGGGGGCACGACCACCTCTGCGCCGCGGTCGGCGTCGGTGCGACCGACCCGAGTCGAGCCTTCGACTCCTGCGGGACAGCTGAGGCGATCGTGCGGGCCCTGCCGAAGCTGCCTCCGAGGCTGGTCGCGGACGCGGTCGGATCCGGGGTGGCGATCGGGCGCCATGCGCTGCCGGGTCGGTACTATGCACTGGTCTCGCACCCGCTCGGGCTGGTGCTCCAGAGCGTGCTCGCGTTAGTCGGTGTGACCGGCCCCGAACCCCTCGCTGCCCTCGAGCAGGTGGCGGCG
Organism: Actinomycetes bacterium; assembly: GCA_021790615.1. The sequence goes on from JAJYGW010000398.1 coordinate 1,785, forward strand.
GGCTCTTCCTATCCGACCGCACTGCGGTGGTCCTGGGACCACGGCGGCCATCAGCTCGCGCTCGAGGGGATCGACGCAACTGCCTCCCCCGCCGCGGCCTGGTTGGCAGCAACCCGTTCCGTCGCTGAGCGAGCGGCCGTGCTGTTCCAGGAGCTGATCACGGTGGGCGGTCCGGTCGGGGAGATCCTCGTCTCGGGTGGGTGGGCGAGGAGCCCCGCCCTCGCCCGCGCCAAGGAGCAGCTCCTCCCGACGCTGCGGTACCCAAAGGTGCCTGAGGCAGGAGCACGAGGCGCCGCGCTGCTCGCAGCGCTCGCCGCAGGGGCGTACTCGCGAGTGGAAGACTTCCCGGTGCCGGAGTACGCGAGCCTCCCGCGGTGGTCGCCCTCCAAGCTCGGAGATGGTCCCGGCGGCAGTGGCGGCCCTCTGGGCGGTTAGGGCGAGGCAGGGCCCGCCGCGGCGTGGCCAGGGGCTGACCTGCAGGCACCGACCTCGGAGCCCTCCGGTCTCGGAATCTTCACGAGTTACGCGTGAACGACGGCCGCCAGCCGGTCGAGGAGCTCGTGTGCCTCGTGAGCAGGGCGTTGCCAGACCTTCCGGCCGATCACGATCCCACTTGCCCCGGCCGCCATCGCCTCGCTGACCATCGTCACGAGCTCGTCGCTCGACCCCCCCTGAGGGCCGCCGAGGATCACGACCGGCACACCGACCTCCTCCCGCCACGCGGCGAGCGTTGACGGGTCGCCCGGGTAGGCGACCTTGACGATGTCGGCCCCCAGTTCCGCCGCCATCCGACAACCGTCGGCCTCGACGGCGACTCGCTCCGGGCTCGGAGCCATCTCGAGCGCGATCGGTTCGACCATGACCGGCAGT
>JAJYGW010000258.1 GCA_021790615.1 Actinomycetes bacterium
AGCACTTCGCCGACGTCGAGGTGCTCTACTCGGACGCGGCGCAGCGGACCTACGAGTGGGTGCAGGAGACCGCGAAGGAGATCGACACCGCTCTGCCTCTGGTCAAGCGCGTCGACCTGTTCGTGGACAGCCGGACGAGGGCCCTGGAGGCGCTGCTGCCGCTGCACCGCGCGGTGCGGCTCATGGAGCCGAATTCGGACCGGATGCGTGCCGCACGCATGGCGATAGAGGCGTGGGAGAAGGACCGGGTCGCGAAGGTCTTCGCTCCGGAGCTCCGGGCCAAGGGCGCGGCCTCACGCTCGGCAGCAGTGGCGGTGATCGACCTGCTCGCAAGCGCGGAGTCCTGGGATCGCCTGCGACGCCACGGTCGGTCGGTGCGTGCCGCACGCCAGGCCCTGCGCTCGGGCATCCTCTCCCTGCTCGCCCAGGAGTAGCGCCTCCGCCGCTCAGGTCCTTAGACCCCAACGGGGCCTGAGCTCTGGGGGAATCGCCGCCCTGCGCGGATTGGACAGATCGCGCTCCGACAGCACCGGGCCTGCGACGCCCCAGTCTGCCCCGACGTCGGGGTCGTCCCACGCCAGGCCGAGCTCGTCGGCGGGGTTGTAGTACCCGTCCACGAGGTACCAGAGGAGAAGGTCGCTCAGCGCCGCGAACCCGTGCGCCACTCCCGGCGGGATGAAGAGCCCGCGGTCCTCGTCGCCGTCGAGGACGATCGTCTCGGTCACGCCGTCGGTTGGCGATCCCTCGCGAAGGTCGTGAAGCACGACACGAGCTCGCCCCCTCAGCACGTACCAGTAGTCCGCCTGGTGGAGGTGGTAGTGGAGACCGACCACCGCGCCCGCCTGCTTCTCGGAGCGGTTGGACTGCACCATCTCTCGCCCGAGCGGGAGCCACTGGCGCCGGTAGGTCTCCACGAAGCGGCCGCGCTGGTCGCCGTGGACGTCGGGCACGACGACGAGGACGTCGTCGATGTCTGCGGAGAGGAAGGTCGGCACCGCCGCACAGTAGCCGGGTCCGCGGTGCATGCCGCCGTACCGGCTGCGGTAGAAGAGCAGTCGGCTGCCTTCCCCAACCCGAGCTCGAGGACTCGCCCCGTGAACAGCTCGTGGTCCCCTGCGTCGTGGACGGTCCCGACGGCGAACTCGACCCACGCCAGCGCGCCGTCGATCACGGGCGAACCCGCCACGCCCAGGTGCCATGGGACTCCCTCGAACTTGTCCGGCCGCTTCTTCGAGAATGCCTCGGCGCTCGCTGGGCGGCGGCGCGGTGGATTGGCGGCGACCCGGGGCAATCGAGCCGGGCGATCACGCGCATCCGCTCACCGAATTTCCGCCGACGGCGCCCGAAGCCGGGGTCATGCCAGGGGGGTCATGCCAGGACGAGCGCGCCATGCTGCCAGGACGCGAGCCCCTCGGTCACGAGCGCTCCGGCGACGCGCATGGCGCGTCGTTCGTCCCCGGGCCACCCTACAGTCGACGCGAGCGCCCGAGCTTGGACCGGCCCGAGGCGCAGCGCCCCGACGAGCCGGCCTCGTCCCTCGCGGTCCGAACCCGCGAACCGCCCTTGTCGGCGACGGGTCGGCGCGGCGGGATCCGCCACCGCGGCGCCGGCGCCGGCCCGGGCCACCGCCCTGGCAAAGCGGCACTGCTCCGCCAGGTGGCAACACCCGCAACTTGGTGTACGTGCAGTGCAATAACTGGCGCCGAGGTCCATAAGTGCCTGGTTGAACCTCCACGCGTCGGCAGGCGGGACCAGGAGGTCGGCGAGCCGTTGCGCTTCGCTCGGAGCGAGGACCCGGCCGGCCGCTGCGCGCGTAAGTACTCGCATGACGTTGCTGTCCACCACGCCAACCGGGCGGTCGAATGCGAAGGCGAGCACCGCCCGCGCCGTGTACGGGCCGACGCCGGGAAGAGCTTCCAATGCGGCGAGCTGGTCAGGGACCCGCCCGCCGTGTCGCTCGACGAGCAGGGTGGCCGTACGGTGCAGGTTCAGCGCCCGGCGGTTGTAGCCCAAGCCCGCCCAAGCGCGCACCACCTCGGCGCTGCCGGCACCCGCACACGCAGCCGGAGTCGGAAAACGGGCGACGAAGCGGTCGAACGGATCGACGACGCGACCAGCCTGCGTCTGCTGCAGCATCACCTCGCTCACGAGGACGAGCCACGGGTCGCGGGTCGCCCGCCACGGGAATTCCCGCCACAGCTCGCTCGACCCCCGAAGCACTCCACGGCGCAGCGCTCTCACGCGGCAGCTTGCGAGCCCACTCGCAGGCGAGGTGCCGGCAGCCGGTGCGTCCAGAGGCGCGCCCTCAGTCCCAGACGTCATCCGCGTAGGGACGCCGGCGCTCGGGCAGCGCAGCGCGTTTCCAGACCATCACCTTGCGGCGGAAGGAGCACACCTCGTCGCCGTGCTGGTTGAACGCCTTCGTCTCCACCGTGACCACGCCGCGGTCGTCCCTCGACCTCGACTCCACGGAGTCGACGACTCTCGTCTCCGCGTAGATCGTGTCGCCGTGGAAGGTGGGGGACCTGTGGACGAGGGACTCGACTTCGAGGTTCGCGATCGCCGAGCCGCTCACGTCGGGCACGCTCATGCCCAGGGCGAGCGAGTAGACGAGGTTCCCGACGACGACGTTGCGGCCCTGTACGGCGTCGTG
>JAJYGW010000380.1 GCA_021790615.1 Actinomycetes bacterium
AGAAGCTGTCGAGCGAGTCGCAGCGGCTGCGTTTCTTCTCGGCTCCTCCCGAGCTCTCCGAGAGCGACCTCGAGCACCTGACGGTTCTCGACTACCGGGACAACTTCGCCTTGGCGGCGTTCGACCTCGACGCGGCAGTCCGGCCGGGCATCGCGGTCGCCCGCTACGCCCGCGTCTCCGGACGCCCGGAATGGGCGGAAGCTGCAGTGGCGGTGACGGATGCCTGCCAGCACCGGGGCATCGGCACGATGCTGCTGCGCCTGCTCGCCGATCGGGGGCGTGAGAACGGCATCGAGGTGTTCGTCAGCTACGTCCTGTGGGAGAACGAGGAGGTGATCGACGGCCTACGAGCCGCCGGCGCACGCGTGGTCCCGGACGAGCCCGGGGTTGCCCGCGTCGAGATCGATCTGCCGACCGCGATCGAGCCGGCACGGCTGCCTGACCTGCGCGCGCTGCTGCGTCACCTCACTCGGGCGTTGGCGCCCTACGCTCCCGGGATATGGCCTTGGACGTCGAGCGGGTCAAGGACGCCTACCCCGCGCTGAAGGACGGGTACGCGTACCTCGACGGTTCCGCCGGGACACAGGTCCCGACTGCTGTCATCGAGGCCGTGTCGGGTGCCTATGCGTCGGGGCTCGGCAACCTCGGCGGAGCCTTCCCGGCCAGCCGCCGTTCGGAGGAGATCGTCACCGCATGCCGCCAGGCGGTTGCGGACCTCGTGGGGGGCGAGCCGGAAGGTGTCGTGCTCGGTCCGAACATGACGACGCTCACGTACCGGATGGCGATGACGCTGGCGGGGGAGTGGGAGCCGGGTGACAACGTCGTCGTGAGCCGGCTCGACCACGACGCCAACGTGCGGCCGTGGGTGCAGGCCGCCACCCGCGCCGATGTCGAGGTCCGCTGGGCGGAGATCGACGCCGACTCCTCGCTCGGCGCGGAGCAGTACGACGACCTCGTGTCCGAGAGGACGCGACTCGTGGCGGTGACCGCCGCCAGCAACATCATCGGCAGCCGTCCCGATGTGCCCGGCATCGCCGAACGAGCGCACGCCGTCGGGGCGCTCACGTATGTCGACGGTGTCCACTGGACCCCGCACGGCAGGGTCGACGTCGAGGCGATGGGAGCCGATCTCTACACGACGAGCGCCTACAAGTGGTCCGGCCCGCACATCGGCGCCGTGATCGCGGCGCCGTCGCTCCTCACGGCGCTGCACCCGCTCAAGTTGGCGCCGTCGACGGATGCGGTCCCGTGGCGTTTCGAATGGGGGACGCCGTCGTTCGCGGACTTCGCAGGCGTCACAGCCGCAGTGGATCACCTCGCCTCGCTCGACGACGGAGCTACCGGGTCACGCCGGGAGCGACTGGTCACGTCGATGGCCGCCGTCGAGCGGTACGAGCACGAGCTGTTCGCACGGATGCTCGAGGGCCTCGACTCGATGGCTCACGTCACGACCTACGGGAGAGCACCCCGGCGTGCGCCGACGGCCTTCTTCAACATCGAAGGCATGCCGCCCGGCGAGGTCGCCGCCCGCCTCGCCGAGGCGAGGGTCAACGTGTGGAGCGGGGACAACTACGCCTTCGAGCTCGTCGGCGCCCTCGGGCTGCGCTCACGTGGAGGGGCCGTCCGGGCGGGCGTCGTGCACTACAACGACGTCAGTGACGTGGACCGGCTCCTCGAGGCCGTCGAGTCGCTGAAGCGCTGACCGGCTCGCAGCCTGCCGGCGGGCCTGCTGGCGGCGGGCCGGCTGGCTGCGGCGCCAGTGCCGCCCAGGCGCTCATGCCGTCGGCGCGGCGTCCTCCAGGCTGAAGATCTCGGTCGATCGCTCACGCATCTCCACCTTGCGCACCTTGCCGGTCACCGTCATCGGGAACGCGTCGACGAGGTGCACGTAGCGCGGGACCTTGTAGTGGGCGAGGCGCCCGGCGCAGAACTCACGCACGGCCTCCGCGGTGAGCGGCTCGGCTCCGTCGCGAAGGACGACCCAGGCGCACAGCTCCTCGCCGTACTTGGCGTCGGGCACTCCGACGACCTGCACGTCGACGACATCGGGGTGGCTGTAGAGGAACTCCTCGATCTCGCGCGGATAGATGTTCTCGCCGCCCCTGATGACCATGTCCTTCATGCGACCGACGATGTTGACGTAGCCGTCCTCGCGCATGACGGCGAGGTCTCCCGTGTGCATCCAGCCGGCGCGGTCGACCGCTTGGTCCGTCGCCTCGGGGTTGTCCCAGTAGCCGAGCATGACCGAGTAGCCGCGAGTGCAGAGCTCGCCCGGCTGCCCGCGTTCGACCACCTTGCCGTTCTCGGGGTCGCAGACCTTCACCTCGAGGTGGGGCATCACGCGCCCGACGGTGGACGTGCGGCGGCCGAGGTCGTCATCGGCACGCGTCTGGGTGGAGACCGGTGACGTCTCGGTCATGCCGTAGCAGATGGCGACTTCGTCCATGTTCATCTCGGCGATGACGCGCTTCATGACCTCGACAGGGCAGGGCGAGCCCGCCATGATGCCCGTCCGCAACGACGAGAGATCCGTATCCGCCAGGGCGGGATGCGACAGCTCGGCGATGAACATCGTCGGTACGCCGTAGAGCGAGGTGCAGCGCTCCGCCTCGACCGTCGCGAGGGTCGCTCCCGGGTCGAAGCTCGGCGCCGGGATCACGATGCAGGACCCGTGCGATGTCGACCCGAGGTTCCCCATCACCATCCCGAAGCAGTGGTAGAAGGGCACCGGCAGGCAGACCCGGTCCTGCTCGTCGTAGCCGAGCAGCTCGCCCACGAAGTAGCCGTTGTTGAGGATGTTGTGGTGTGAGAGCGTGGCACCCTTCGGGTATCCGGTCGTGCCGCTCGTGTACTGGATGTTGATCGGGTCGTCCGGATCGAGCGAGGCTGCCCGGCGAGCGGTGTCTTCCTCCCCGACGCCCGCGGCTGCGGCCCGGAGCTCGTCCCAGCTCGGCTGCCCGATGACCACGAGGCGTTCGAGGCTCGGGCAGCGGTCCCACACGGACTCGACCATCGCCGGGTAGTCGGAGCGCTCCGAGGGCGGAGCGCTGACGATGAGGCGCACGCCGGACTGGTTGAGGGCGTACTCGAGCTCGTGCGAGCGGTAGGAAGGGTTGACGTTGACGAGGATGGCTCCACAGAGCGCGGTGGCGTACTGGACGAGCACCCACTCGGCGCAGTTCGTCGACCAGATCCCGACGCGGTCGCCTGTCTCGATCCCGGTACCGATGAGTGCTGCAGCCAGCCGCTCCACGTCGGACCAGAGCTCGCCGTAGGTCCAACGCCGACCGCTCGGTGCGTCGACGAGGGCTTCCCGATCAGGGTAGCGCTCGACCGTACGCCGGAGGTTGTCCCCGATCGTCTCGCCGAGCAGCGGCGACGCGGACGGCCCTGACTCATAGGAGAGCCGTGACGGCATTAGGCGCCTCCTTGCTCGACGTCTGCTCCTCCCCGCTCAGGGTAGGTCGGCCGAGGCGGCGACGACTAGTCCTGTGGCCGGCTCGGGTCGGCTCAGACGAGGCAGAAACCTGCTCGCACCAACTCGCCCGGCACCCCCCGCACACGTCCCGCGACCTCCGGGAGCGGCAGGAGCACGACAGAGTCGCCGACGAGAGCCGTCATGACGGACTCACCCGTCTCACCGACGGCGTCGGCCGCCGCGACGCCGAACCGGCTCGCGAGGACCCGGTCGGCGGCGGTCGGGGGCCCGCCTCGTTGAGTGTGCCCGAGCACCGTCAGCCGGGCCTCGAAGCCGGTGCGCGACGCGATCTCTTTCGTGATCAGGTTCCCGATCGAACCGGCGAGGATCATGCCGCTCGTGTCCGTCGGAGTCCTGTACTCGAGCGAGTGTGGATGCGGCTGCGCACCCTCGGCCACCACGACGATCGAGTAGCTCGCGTGCGACCGGTGCCGGTGCCGGATCGCCGTCACCATCTCCTCGATCTCGAACGGCTCCTCGGGGACGAGGATCCAGTCCGCACCGCCTGCGATCCCGGCGGTGATCGCGAGCCAACCGGTGCGGTGGCCCATCACCTCGACGACCATGACCCGGTCGTGGCTCTCCGCCGTCGTGTGGACTCGGTCGATCGCCTCGGTCGCGATCGCGACCGCGGTGTCGAAACCGATGCAGCGGTCCGTCCCCGCAACGTCGTTGTCGATCGTCTTCGGGATGCAGACGACCCGCACGCCGCGCTCGGAGAGCTGCTCAGCGACACCGATCGTGCCGTCGCCGCCGAGGCAGATGACCGCCTCGATCCGCTCGACGCGAAGGGTCTCGAGCACCTGATCGACCCCGCCCTTGTGCTCGTTCGGGTGGTACCGGGACGTGCCGAGGAGGGTGCCGCCGAGCGGGAGGATGTTGCGCACCTGCTCCCGGGTGAGGTCGAGCAGATCGCCCTCCGCCACCCCCCGCCACCCGTGCCGGAACCCGACGAGGGAGTGCCCGTGCTCCTTCTCCGCTTGCTTCACGACCGCCCGCAGGGCTGCGTTGAGGCCCGGGCAGTCGCCGCCTCCTGTGAGGACGCCGATGCGCATCGGCTATCGCCCGCGCTCGGCCGGCGGCTCGTAGCGTCCCACCTCGGCATCTGAACACGAAGTGCACGCCCCGCGGTAGGGGCATTGGTCCCGAGCGCCCGGATCGGTCACGCCGGCGCGCGGCAAAGACGCGCCGAGGCGGCCCCTCGGGAGAGGAGCCGCCTCGGGCGCCGGGGGATCGCGAGTCGGATGCTCCTACCGGGGCGGCACCTCGAAGGGAGCTGAGGCGGTGCCCGAGCTGCTCGAGCTGGTCACCGTGGCGGTTCCGGCCGTGGCGTTGCTCGGCACCTTCGTCATCTTCGTGAAGTGCCCGCTTGCGTCCGCCACAGCCGAACCGAGCGCCTCGGCCGCCGTCGAGCCTGCATTCCGGAACGTGCTCGAGACGGAGTTGCCCGTGGCGAAGAACTGACCGTGGATCTCGAACGGCGCCGTCGCGTAGCCGATGTTCGGTGTGAGCGAGATCTCGGGCGTGTCGTAATTCGGGTGCTTCACCGGGTTGCCGGCCGAATTCGACCCCGGGCAGCCGTTCGTGGAGTTGTCCCACTCGGTCTGCATCAGATAGTGGTGACCGTTGATCGTCTGGCTGTACTGAGCTCCGGCTGGACCGTACAGGTTGCCGAAGTCCCAGGCGCACATGTCGCCGATCTCGTCGCCGTAGGCGCTGTCGTTCGCGTTCGAGTCCCACCAGGACGTACCGAAGGGATCGGTGATGCTCTCGTTGTGCTCGTGGCTCGTGACGTTGATCTCGGGGTCGGACGGGTTACCGTTCGGGTAGGAGCCCTCGTCACAGGTCACCGGGTTGCCGTTGGTCTGCGCCGCGTAGGGCATGTTGGCGTAGATGATCTGCGAGCTGGCGTTGATCGTCGAGTCGAAATAGCTGCTGTGGTAGGCACAGAAGTACGAGAACGAGCAGAGCGGGACGGTGACGGTCGTCTGCACGCCGTTCTGGGACTCGGTCACGGTCGCCGGGAAGCACGTCCCGATGTTGGGGGCGGTGAACATGAAGAACTCGGTGTCGTTGTTGACCTTCCACCCCTCACGCTTGACGACCGTCGAGATCTCCTGCTGGACCTGCTGGTCGGTGACGCAGCCGGCGTTCGAAGAGGGCGGGTTCGTGCCGCCGTTCGTCGCCGCCACCGGCGTGTCGGGGCAGTTCACCGGGTCGAGCGGCGGGAGCGGGTTGGTGTCGAGCGCCGAGCCGCCGAACGTCGTGTGGTACTGGACGTACTGCCTCGATCCGTTGGACACCTGGTAGTACTGGGTCGCCACGTCGTACACGTTCGTGTTGTGGCCGTTCATCGCCTGCAGGTTCTCGAAGTATCCGTTGATGTTGGCGGCGTACCCCTTCGGGAACTGGTAGCCCGCGGGCTGCCAGTAGATGGCGTACACCTTGTTCGTCGTCATGACGGGGCCGCCGTTGTAGTGGAGCGAGCCGCTCGCCGGGGCGCTGTTCGTGATGCCGGCGGCTGCGGCCTTCGTGTCGAGCGGCGGGATCATGCCGAAGACGTGGCCGATCCGTGGCTGGAACGGGATCGTCGTCGTGCCTGCAGCCGCCGGCGACGCCAGCGCCGGCGACGAGACGAGGCCGATGACGGCGAGTCCGAGGATGCTGAGGAATGCGAGAAGTCGTCGCACGTGCGGGGGTCTCCTTTTCGACGGCCGGGACAACTACGTACGGGTAACGATCCTCGACGCAGAAACTTGCGCCCGCCCGCCTCCCACCCCCTGCCCCAGCACCGATCCCGGAGGAACCGCTCCGGAGCGAGATCGCCTCAGGCCGCAGGGGCCGCCTCTGATGCGAGCTCGACGCCGCGGGCGAAGGCCTGCTCGTTCAGGGCGACGAGGTCCGGCTTGCCCCGCAGAGCAGACCTGATCCCGACGAGGAACGTCTCGGGCGGCAAGAGCTGGGTCGCGCCCTGAACGGCGCCGAGCGCCACGATGTTCTTCACCACGGCGGCACCGATCTCGAGCGCAGCCGTCGCGAACGGGACGGGCACGACTCTCACGCCGTCGGCGAGGCCGGCCGGGACGGCATCGCGCTCGATGAGCGAGCTGTCGTACACGATCGTCCCGCCGGCTCGGACGGCCGGACCGAACTTCGTCAAGCTCGGCGCGTTGAACGCGACGAGGACATGTGGATGTGGCGATGCCGGCGACAGGACCTCGGTTCGAGCGATGTGCACGTCTGCGTACGACGTGCCGCCCCGCGACTCGGGGCCGTAGCTCGGGATGTGGGTCGAGTCGAAACCCTCGTTCACCGCGCAGTTGGTGAGGACCATGGCCGCCGTCTGAGCCCCGTCACCGCCGGCACCCGCAAGCTTCAGCGACACGTCGTCCCGGTCGATGTGGGCGGGGAAGCCTCCCGGGCCGGCGGCACGAGGTGGGCGTTCGGTCGTCGCCCCGATGACGCCGAGCACCTCGTCCGGCTCGTATCGCGCCACCGGCAGCTCCGGAAAGGTCGAGCCCGCTAGCGTCTCGTCCTTCTTGATCCCGAGCGGGAACACCGGCGCGAGGGTGTCGCGAACCCAGTCCTCGGCCTCGGGTGGCTCGAGCGAGAGGTACAGGGGGCACTCCGACAGGACTTCGATGAAGGCGAGGCCGCGGCCTTCGACCTGGCACTCGAGGGCCTTCTTGATCGCTCGCCGGGCGTGGGTGCGGCGGCGGTTGTCGTACAGTGCCACCCGCTCGACGTACACCGGTCCGTCGAGCTCCGCCATGAGCTCTGCCACCTTGAGCGGCCGGCCGACGAGCTCGCTTCGGCCGGTGGGGGTCGTCGTCGTCGGTTGGCCGAGCAGCGTCGTCGGTGCCATCTGCCCGCCTGTCATGCCGTAGACGGCGTTGTTCACGAAGATCATCGTGATGGGCAGGCCGAGCTGGGCCAAGCTCACGGCCTCGGCGAGACCGATGGAGGCGAGATCGCCGTCGCCCTGATAGGCGATGACGATCGAGTCGGGGTTGGCGGTCTTGTGACCGAGCGCCACCGCGGGAGCCCGGCCGTGCGCCGCCTGGGTGTTGCCGACGTCGAAGTAGTAGTAGGAGAAGACCGAGCATCCGACGGGGGACACGAGGATCGTGCGATCCTGCACGCCGAGCTCGTCGATCGCCTCGGCGAGGTACTTCTGGATGATGCCGTGGCCACAGCCGGGGCAGTAGGTCGTGGTGTGCGCCTTGATGCCCTCGCCGTGGGCGTTGCGCTCGAAGCGCGGGTAGAAGACCGGGGTCGGCATCACGCCACCTCCTCGAGGCTCGACACATGCTCGACGATCTCGTCGGCCGACGGCAGGACCCCGCCCATGCGGCGCACGTGGCTGAGCCGTGGAGTCGCGAGGCCGGCATGGCTCACGGCGAGCCGCAGCTCGTCCTCGAGCTGCCCGCTGCTCGCCTCGACGACGACGACCTCAGGTGAGCGGTCGAGCAGCGGCCGCAGCAGGTCGACCGGGAACGGCCAGACCGTGATCGGGCGGAACAGCCCTGCTCTCACTCCACGCTCCCGCAACTCCGCCACCGCGCCCTTGGCGAGCTGGGCGGGGGTGTTGGTCGCGACGAGGAGCACGTCGGCGTCCTCGCAGCGGTAGCAGTCGGCGCGCTGCTCGTGAGCGGTCATGCTGGCGTACTTGTCGTCGAGGCGGAGGTTTCGCTGCTCGAGGTCGAGCTCGTCGAGGTCGATGGAGCAGATGAGGTTCTCGCGATGGGAGCGATCGCCGAAGACCGCCCAGTCGGGCAGACCCGGTTCGACCATGAAGCTCGGCAGCTCGACCTTCCCGGTGATCTGGCCGAGGTAGCCGTCGCCGAGCACGACGACCGGGTTCCGGTACCGGAAGGCCAGCTCGAACGCCAGCATCGTGAGATCGAGCATCTCCTGCGGCGTCGCCGGCGCCAGCACGATCCCGTGGGTGTTGCCGTGGCCGAGACCCTGGCAGGCGAGCTTGATGTCGGCCTGCTCCGGTGCGATGTTGCCGAGACCCGGACCCCCCCGCATGATGTCGACGAAGACGCCGGGCACCTCAGAGCCGATCATGTACGAGATGCCCTCGAGCATGAGGCTGAAGCCAGGAGAGCTCGTGAAGGTCACGCATCGCTGGCCGGCCCCTCCCGACCCGTACATCATGTTGACGGTCGCGACCTCGCTCACAGCCTGCACGAACATGCCACCGAGGGCCGGCTGGACCTTCGCCATGAGCTCGGCGCCCTCTGTCGACGGCGTGATCGGGTAGCCGAAGACGTGGCGGCAACCGGCGAGCAGCGCGCCGATCGCGGCGGCGGCCGTGCCCTTCACGACGAGCGGCTCCCGGGCCGGAAGTGGGATGCGACGGTCGGACGAGGGCTCGGACGGAGTCGTTGCGACCGCCGGCGCGGCCGGGATGCCCGACAGCGCGCTCAGCAGCCCTGAAGCGACGGCTTCGTCGTTCTCGGGCAGCAGCGCGAACGGCTCCGGACAAGCATCGAAGCACAACGCGCACCCGTTGCACGCCTCCGGGTCGAACACGATCGGCAGGAGCCCGCTCTCACGGTTGATCTCGGTACCGAGCTGGAGGCTGCCCTTGATGCACGAGGCGATGCAGCGCCCGCATCCCTTGCAGTACGCCGAGAGCACGACCGGCCTCGGCTTGGTGGTGACACTCACGCCGTCATGATCACGCGTCCGCATCCCCGGCGTCTAGGTCCGTTGGTCACAACCTCCGCTCCTCGGGACCGAACGCCGAACTGCCCAGGCCGTAACATGCCACCTCGTGTCGCAAGGCGAGACGGGAGCCACTTTTTCGGCCTACTTCCGCAACGGCAAGATTGGTCTCTGATGCTCGAGCGCCATGCCGTGCTGTTCGAGCCGATCCAGATCGGGCCGAAGGTCCTCCCCAACCGCTTCTACCAGGTGCCGCACGCCACCGGCTTCGGCCTCGCGATGCCGAGGTCCCAGGCCGCGTTCCGCGGGCTCAGAGCCGAGGGCGGGTGGGGTGGTGTGTGCGTCGAGTACGCGCCGGTGTCGCCGGACTCCGACGAGGCGCCCGAGATGGCGGCCGACTTCTTCGACGCCGAAGACGCAGCCGCGCTGGTGCTGACCGTCGATGCGATCCACGCCCATGGCGCGCTCGCGGGCCTGGAGCTGTTCCACGGCGGGATCGAGAGCGCGAACGGCTCGTCGCGCCTCAGCCGCATCGCGCCGAGCCAGCTGGCACACCACGAGGAGCCGGCCGTCGTCCCGAAGGAGATGACGGTCGACGACATCGCCCGCGTCCAGCGCGAGTGGGCAGAGGCCGCTCGCCGCGCACGCGACTGCGGGATCGACATCGTGTACGTCTACGGCGCGCACGGCTATCTCGGCACGCAGTTCCTGTCGCCGTTCTTCAACCACCGCCGTGATCGGTACGGGGGAGTGTTGGAGAACCGGGCACGTTTCTGGTTGGAGACGCTCGAAGCCGTCCGGCTCGCAGTCGGTGACGACTGTGCCGTCGCAACCCGGGTCGGAGTCGACTTCCGCGGCGAGCCAGGCGTGACCATCGACGAGGGGCTCGAGTTCATCCGGCTCGCCGACTCGCTCGTCGACCTCTTCGACGTGAACACCGGCACGTGGCCTCAGGACTCCGGCACGGCCCGCTACTTCCCGGAGGGCCACGGCCGTCCGTGGACGGGCCAGGTGCGCCAGGCGACGGGGAAGCCGATCGTGAGCGTCGGGCGCTTCAACAACCCGGACCTCATGGCGTCGCTCGTGGCGTCTCGCGAGCTCGACATCGTCGGCGCAGCCCGCCCCGCCATCGCGGACCCGTTCCTGCCTCGCAAGATCGCCGAGGGGCGCCTCGAGGACATCCGCGAGTGCACCGGTTCGAACGTCTGCATCTACAAAGAAGAGGTGCACCACCGGGTCGGCTGCATCCAGAACCCGACGGCCGGCGAGGAGTACCGGCGCGGTTGGCACCCCGAGGTCATGGCGCGGTCCGCCCTCTCGGACCTTCCCGTGCTCGTCGTCGGCGCCGGCCCGGCAGGGCTCGAGTGCGCGCTGACGCTCGGCCGGCGAGGTCACGAGGTGCACCTCGTCGAGGCCGAGGGCGAGGTCGGCGGCCATCTGCGCTGGATGCGGAGGCTGCCGACGCTGGGCGAGCTCGGGCGGGTCGTCGACTGGCGGAGGACGCAGCTCGGCAAGGTCTCGAACGTCTCCCTCGTATGCGGGCGGCGACTGGCCACAGCAGAGGTGCTCGACTACGGCGCCGCACTCGTCGTCGTCGCGACGGGGTCACGTTGGCGCACCGACGGACTGCAGCCGCGGACGCACGAGCCGATCCCAGGGGCCGAGGCCGGTCCCACAGCGGTGCTCACGCCCGAGGACGTCATGGTGCGCGGGGTGCGCCCGGAGGGCCGGCGGGTGGTCGTGTACGACTGCGAGGGCTATCTCGCCGGGAGCGGCGTGGCCGAGCAGCTCGCCTCGGAGGGGTACGAGGCCACGATCGTGACGCCCTTCGACGTGGTGTCGCCGGTGAGCGACGAGACGTTGGAAGGGGGCTTCCTGCGGGCTCATCTGCACGAGGTGGGCGTACGGGCGGTGCGAGGGGTCACGATCGAGTCGATCGAGCCAGGGTCGGTGAAGGGTCGTGACGAGCTCGGCGCGCCCGTGGTCCTCGACGCAGCCGCTGTCGTGCTCGTCACGCAGCGCTCGTCCGAGCTCGCTCTCTGGGACGACCTCCATGCGGACCCGTTGTCGTTGGCGGAAGCCGGGATCCGGGGCTGCTATCTCATCGGTGACGCCCTGTCGCCCCGGATGACGTCGGAGGCCGTGTTCGAGGGGCACCGGCTGGCGATGGAGATCGACGCCGGCGACCCTGCCACGCCGTTGCGGGTTCGGAGGCACGAGCAGGTGTAGGGCGGGAATCCTCGGGCTCGCCGCAGTGTTTGTTGATGAGTCAATCATCTGAAGGAGACAGCTGTGCCAGCCATCACCGTTGAGGACCCGCTCGTCCTCCCCCGCATCCCGGCACCCGATCCCGCCACGGCTTCCGACCGGCCCGTTCGTTCTGTGACGACGGCCCCGGCTGGCTTCGAGGGAGAGGGGTTCCCCGTGTACCGGGCTTTTGCCGGCGTCAGCACGGCGGACCTCGACCCGTTCATCCACATGGACCAGATGGGTGAGGTGGAGTACGCCCCCGGCGAGCCGAAGGGGACGTCGTGGCACCCGCACCGGGGTTTCGAGACCGTCACCTACATCATCGACGGGATCTTCGACCACCAGGACTCCAACGGCGGAGGCGGGCGGATCACGAACGGCGACACGCAGTGGATGACGGCCGGTGCCGGGATCCTGCACATCGAGCGCCCGCCGGAGTTCCTCGTCGCGTCGGGCGGGCTCTTCCACGGCATCCAGCTGTGGGTCAACCTGCCGTCGGCGAACAAGTGGAACAACCCTCGCTACCAGGACCTGCGGGCGACCGAAGCGGCGTTGGTCACCTCGCCCGACGGCGGCGCACTCGTCCGCGTGATCGCGGGCGACGTCGCCGGTCACGAAGGGCCCGGGGCGAGCTTCACCCCGATGGCCATGGTGCACGCCACCCTCAGCCCCGGTGCCGAGGTCGCTCTCCCCTGGCGGCCGGACTTCAACGCTCTCGTCTACGTGCTGTCGGGGCGCGGCACGGTCGGGGCGGAGCGGCGACCGATCGTCAGCCACCAGCTCGTCGTGTTCGGGCCGGGCGACGTGCTGCGTGTGGCGGCGGATGCCGAGCAGGAGTCGCGCCACCCGAACCTCGACGTGCTCGTCCTCGGTGGTCAGCCCATCCGCGAACCGGTCGTCCACTACGGGCCGTTCGTCATGAACTCTCGTGCCGAGATCATCGAGGCGCTCGAGGACTACCAGGCCGGCCGTCTCGGTGTCATCCCGGCGACCGAGGTGCCTCATCAGCAGCCGGGCGACATCGACCCGCGCCGCTCGTAAGCGCGAACCGATGAGCGATCGGCGCGTTCTCGTCACCTTCACCCCACCGAGGGGCACCCGCGAAGCGATCGCCGGCGCTCTCGAGAAAGTGGCCGAGGTCACCTACCTGAGTGACGTCGACCCGGCTGAGCGCGCGCGAGAGATCGGCTCGGCGGACGCTGTCTTCGGGTGGTTCCTCAGCCGGGACGCGGTGCCCTTCGACCTCATCCCCGAAGGCGTCCCTGTCGCTCGTCCTTGTCGCTCTACCGCTCACCCGCCTCACGCGCGGCCTGATCGGTGCACGGGAGCTCTCGCTCATGAAGCCTGACGCCATCCTCGTGAACGTCGCCCGAGGTGCCGTCATCGACGAGGACGCCCTCTACCGGCACCTCGAAGGTCACGCCAGCTTCTCGGCGGCGATCGACGCGTGGTGGGACGAGCCACGGGGGGGCGCCCGTTTCTCACCGCGCCTGGCTTGGATGGAACTGCCCAACGTGCTCGGATCGCCTCACAATTCGGCGGTCACCGAGACCTCGCTCGTCAGCTCTG
>JAJYGW010000020.1 GCA_021790615.1 Actinomycetes bacterium
ACACAAGGAGCGATGCCTGCCATGACCCCGCCGAGCTGGGTCGCCGTCGACTGCACGCCTCCCGCGATGCCCGCGTCCGCGACCGGGGCGTTCCCCACGATGATCTCGGAGCTCGACGTGATCATGCACCCGAGCCCCGCGCCGACGACCACGAACGCTGGCCAAAGCGAGCCGTAGGCGGAGCCCGCGTGGAGCGCGGTGAGCCAGAGGAGCCCCACGCCGATGAGCGCGAGGCCGAGGAACATGGTGAGGCGCGCTCCGGCTCGCTCGGTCAGCACGCCCCCGAGCGGGGCGGACGCGATGAGGGTGGCGGTGAGCGGGAGCAGGCGGACGCCGGCTTGGACCGCGCTGTAGCCGTGGACGTTCTCGAGGTAGAGGGTGAGGAAGAAGAGGACGCCGAAGAGCGAGAGAAAGCCGATCACGACGACGAGCGTGCCGATGCTGAGCGAGCGGTTGGCGAAGAGGCGCATCGGGAGGAGCGGTGAGGCGGTGCGCCGCTCGACGAGCACGAACACCCCGAGCACGACCACGCTCGCGACGAGCAGGGCGAGCGTCTGAGTGCTCGTCCAGCCCCAGGTCTGGGCATTGATGAGGCCGAAGACGAGCCCGAAGAGCCCCGCGCCGAGGAGCGCGACGCCGGGCAGGTCGAACTTGGCAGGTCGCTCGTCGCGGCTCTCCACCAAGACGAGGAGCCCGATCGCGAGCGCGACCGCCGCGACCGGGACGTTGAGATAGAAGACGGACTGCCAGCTCACGTTCTGGACGAGCACCCCTCCCACGATCGGCCCTGCAGCGACCGAGACGCCTGACGCCCCTCCCCAGATGCCGATCGCCATGTTCAGCTTTTCCTTCGGGAACGTCGTTCGGAGGATTGCCAGGGTGTTCGGCATGAGCAACGAGCCGAACGCTCCTTGCAGGGCGCGGAAGGCGATCACCCCGCCGGTCGTTCCGACAAGGCCGACGGCGAGCGACGACAGGGCGAACCCGACGACGCCGGTGAGGAAGATCCTCCGGCGCCCGAAACGGTCGCCGAGCTTTCCTCCGAAGACCAACCCGACCGCCAGGACCAGGAGGTAGGCGTTCGTGATCCACTGGAGCTGGGAGACCGTCGTGTGCAGGTCCCGCGCGATGACCGGGTTGGCGACGGCGACGACGGTCCCGTCCAGGCCGACCATCACCAGTCCGAAGGCGACGCTGGCGAGCACCCACCACGGGTGCCCGCGCATGCGGCGACCCTCCGCCCCCGGCTCGCTCGCGGCGGGCGGCGTCATGGCAGTCGTCATGGCAGACATCGGGATCCTTCCAGGGCCGTGATGGTCACGATGACCACGGAGAAACGGAGAACGCTGTCCGGGGCATCGTACCGGCTCTTCGGACAACGTCGTCCATTCGGAGGGGAGTGTCCGCTCCCGGTAAGCTCGTGGTCGTGCCCGGGGGTGCCCTGCCCCATGGGGGATCGCATGGGGGATCGTTCGGTTCGACGGTGCGCAGCGACGTCGAGCGGAACCACCGCGCGCTGCTCGAAGCTGCCCGCGTGCTGCTCTCCGAGCGCCCGGACGTCCCTTTGTACGAGATCGCCCGGCGCGCCGGCGTCGGCCAAGCGACGCTCTACCGGCACTTCCCCGACCGCATGGCCCTCGTCGGCGCCATCGCCGCGGAGGTGCTCGACGAGGTGGAGGCGGAAGCTGCTGCCTCGGCGCCTGGTGGCCCGGAGGGGTTGGGCGTGCTGCTGGAGCTGGTCGTCTCGGCGATGGTGCGCAGCGGCGCGCTGCTCCAGCTCGTCGACGACGAGCCGAGCGTCGCCGAGCAGCCCGGCACCGTGACCTACGAGCTCGTCCGGCGGCTGCTCGAGATGGTGGGGGGCCGTTTCGACGGTGCCAAGGCCGCAGGGGCGCTCCGAGCGGACGCGTCGCTCGACGACGTCGTCCTGGTGCTCGGCATGGTCAAGGGCGTCATCAGGAGCGTCGCACCTGAACGGCGCGCGCCTGCAGCCTCACGGGCGCTCGACCTCGCCCTGAGGGGCCTCCTGGCGCGCTCCACCTGAGCGGACGAGTCTCGAGGTCCCCGAGAGCCACACTGCGACGCTCGGTTGCCGTCGTATCGTGATGCGAGCTCCGCGACGTTGGGCAGGGGTGGGGCTAGGTGGACTTGAACCACCGGCCTCAGCATTATCAGTGCTGCGCTCTAACCAACTGAGCTATAGCCCCCTGGGACCTCGAGACCCGGGCTCCCCGAGACCTCGCGTGCTGTGCGGGCTCCAAGCGGGTGTGTGCGTCGCAGTGTCCGAGCGTCGCCAGATCGACGTCGCACCGGCCTTGGAGCCGACCAGTGGGCACTCTATCTCTCCGTGACGGCGCAGGGGTCCGGCCGGGCGCCGCGGCCGCCCGCGCTCCGCTAGCCCGAAGTTGAGTCCCCGAATCTCGTAGTTCTGGCTCCTGAACAGCACTGATGGCATTTTGGGGGGCGGTAGGTGTAGCCAAGAGAATACGTGACATTGAGAAGGGAATGTGGTAGAATACCCATGTGACTCGGCAGGAGGGTGCAGTCCACGTAGCACGGGTGGTACGCAAGTATCAAACGAAGAGCGGGGAGGACCGCGAGTCGGTCTCGCACCTGTTGCGCCGCAGCTTTCGAGCGGAGGGAAAGATCCG
>JAJYGW010000193.1 GCA_021790615.1 Actinomycetes bacterium
GTCAGAGATCCTCGGCCTCGCCGAGTGCGCGTTCGTCCGCAATCACCACAACGTCGCTGTCGTCGGGCCGACCGGAGTCGGCAAGACGTTCCTCGCCTGCGCGCTCGCGAACGCCGCCATCCGCCGGGGTCACTCCGCCCTCTACTTGCGCGCCCCCCGGATGCTGGACGAGCTCGCCATCGCACGGCTCGATGGGCGCTTTGCCCGCCTCACAGCCGCCTGGGCGAGGATCGACGTGCTCTTGATCGATGACTTCCTCCTCCGACCCCTCACGGCCTCCCAGGCGGCCGACGTGTTGGAGGTGATCGAGGACCGGGCGGGGCTGCGCTCGACGATCGTCACGAGCCAGCTGCCGATCAGCCACTTCCACGAGGCGCTCGGCGAGCCCACGATCGCCGACGCGGTCGCGGACCGCCTCCTCGCGAACCTGCACCGCATCGAGCTCGAGGGCGAGTCGATGCGCCGATCAGCCGGTGCCCCGGCCGGCGAGCGGGCGGCGCGCTCCCCTCAGCCCGGCGCCGGAGAGGACGTGACGACCGAGAACGCGACTTCATGAGCCTCCGACCAGGCGATTCGCGTTCCGACGCGGGTTCGGTCACAATGCAGCGACCCGACACGACGACCACCTGGAGGAGGTGAGCTCGGGGCCCCACGTCGGCAGCTGCGCTGCCTCCGACGCCTCAGTCCGCGGGGTGTACGAAAACTCCGGACTGGGTGTACGGAAACGCCGGAATACTCAGTTGGAGCTCGCCGAGTCGTGGCTTGCAAACGCGTGCCCGGCCGTCGTCGCCGACTTCTCCCGCTTCATCGGTCCCGAGTCAAAGGCCTACCCGCTGAGCCAGCTTCGGGCCGAGCTGATCTCCTGGGCCGCTCGTCTCGCCACAGCCCCCGGGGAGCGACGGTGAACGGCCCCGAGGCCCCGAGGCTCTCCGACGAGCTCGAGGCGCTGCTGCGCCGGCTGCGCCTTCCCCATGTCCGAGCCGCCGCCCCCGAGCTCATCGCGACGGCCCGGGCCCAGCGCTGGGAGCCGGCCGAGGTCCTCAAGGCCCTCTTCGCCGCCGAGGTGGCCGGCCGGGAGCGCTCGGCGCTTGCCACCCGCCAAGCGGCCGCGGCCTTCCCCACCGGCAAGACCTTCGACGCCTGGGACCAGGCGAGGTCCTCGATCCCTCACCCCACCGTCTCTGCGCTGCGCACCTTGGAGTGGGTCGGCCGTGCCGAGAACCTCGTGGTCTGCGGGCCGGCCGGGACCGGCAAGACGTTCCTGCTCGAGGCGCTCGGTCAGGTGGCGGTGGAGGCAGGCATGAAGGTGGCCTGGTTCTCCTTGGAGTCCCTCGGGATGCTGGTGCGCCGCCATCGCGGCGACGACACCGTGACCAAGGCCATCGCCCGCATCCTGCGGGCGAAGATCGTCATGATCGACGACATCGGGCTGCTCCCGGTCGGGCCCGACGCCGCCGAGGGCCTCTACCGCTTCGTCGACGCCGCCTACGAGCGCACGAGCGTGGCGGTCAGCTCCAACCTGCACCCGTCTAAAGCGCACACGTTCGCTCGAACCTGTGCGTGGTGACACCAAAAGCTCACAGGTCCGCGAGCCGCAGCTCGTCCACACTGTCGGCTAGGTAGGGAAGAACGCTCTCAGGCTTGAGTCCGAACGCTTCCGCCACCACCTTCACGTCGAGGCGGGAAACGAGCTCGAGCAGCCGGGTCGTCCGCAGCCGCTTCGGCGAGACGCCGACTGCATCGAGGATGTGGGCGATGTAGGGACCGGAGGCCGGGCGGCTGGTGGTGCGCGTGGTCTTTGTGACAAGGACGAACGGGTTGAGGGTGCGCAGTGCCTCCCGATGCGTGAGCGCCGCCTCCAGTGCTGCGGCAGTGACCGGGTCGATCGGGATCGGCTGCGGGCGTCGCCCGAGCCGCAGCCGTCGGCCCTTCCAATCGAGGTCGTCCACCCGCAGGGCCCGCAGCTCCTCCGACGAGGCGCCGTGCAGGAGGGCGAGGATGCCGACAAGGCGCTCATGGGGGTGTGCCTGCGACTCACCGCTCCAGCGAGCAAGAAGCACCTTCTGCTCTGCCCGTGCAAGTGCGCCGGTGACAACGCCGGTCTTGCGCCTGGCGACGACGGGCTTTGTCGGATCGACGAGCACGAGCTTGTTCGCGCGCCCCCAGCGGAAGAACACGCGTAACGCACAAAGGCGGTGGTGGGCGTTGGCGGGCTGGAGAACCAAGAACGCTTCGACGTCGCCGGTCTCGACGCCGGACCAGTCCTGCTTCCGACGGTCGGCGACGAGGAAGCGGGCAAAGTCACGCATGATGGCAAGGTCCTTCTCGATCGTCCGGTCGGCCTGCGGACGCGTCCCGACGCGAAGGGCGCGCTCTCGGGCGCGCAGCCGGGAGTCGAGAAACCGTCCGAGCGCCGGACGGAGCGGCTCCGGTGTGGCATCGAGGCGAAGCTCACGGCGCCTGGCGGCCAAGCGCTCGGCTTGGTCGAGCGGCCGCGCCAGCCGCTCGGCAACGAAATACTCCTGCAGGGCGACGGCGAGACTGCCCATCGAGCGGCCGGGCCGTCGGGCGCGCTCCAGCAGGCCCTGGGGGTGGACGGGACCGCCATCGGCAAGCAGGCGTCCGAGCCCGGTGATGAGCACGCACGCG
>JAJYGW010000312.1 GCA_021790615.1 Actinomycetes bacterium
GAACCCGGAGCCGAAGATGTCCCGGCCGACGGCTCCGTAGGCGTACGCCTCCTCGAGGGCCTGCTCCACCCGCTCGAGCCCGAGCGCGAACTCGCCCCGGATGTAGAGGAACGCCTGCGCCGCGCCGATGGCGTAGGCCGCGATGACGATGCCCTCGAGCAGCTGGTGTGGGTCGCGCTCGATCAGCATGTGGTCCTTGAAGGTGGCGGGCTCGCTCTCGTCCCCGTTCACCACGAGGTAGCGGACCGGCTTGCCCGCCGGCAGGAGGGACCACTTCCGTCCCGTCTCGAAGCCGGCGCCGCCACGCCCGAGCAGGTTCGACGCCGACACCTCCGCGGCGACGTCCTCGGGGTGGAGCCGGAGCGCCTTGCGGAGGCCCTCGTAGCCACCGGTCGCGAGGAAGCGCTCGAAGGTGTGGGAGTCCGGGTAGCCGAGACGGCCGGTCACGATGGCCGGGGGCGACGAAGTGCTCGGCGCGCTCACGACCGAGAACCTCCGTCGCCGGAACCCTGTGCCTCCGCTGCCTTCGCCGAGGCACGGGCCGCGCGCTCCTCGTCGGCAGCGCGCCGCTCGGCCGCGACCTCCTCGGTGGTCGTCGCGAGCCCACGACGGCGCCGGACCCGCGAGAGCACCCCGTGCGCCGGGACCTCTGCCGCGAGCGCTCCCGCCCGGAGCTGCCCGACGAGCTCGTCGAAGGCATCGGGCCCGAGTGGCCCGAAGTACCGCCAGTTCACAGCGGCGCACGGAGCACGATCGCAGGCGGCGACGCACTCGACCTCCTCGAGCGTGAACATGCCGTCCTCGGTGGTCGCGCCGGGCGCCACCCCGAGGCTCCGCTCGGCATGGCGGAGGAGCTCCTCCCCGCCTGCGAGCAGGCAGGCGAGGTTGGTGCACACGCCGATCAGGTAGGTCCCCACCGGGCTCGTGTGCAGCATGTCGTAGAAGCTCGCGGTGCCGAGCACCTCGGCTGGCGTCACCCCGACCAGCTCGGCGACCTGCTCCATCGCCTCGGGCGTCAGCCACCCGTCCTGTGCCTGGGCGAGATGGCAGAGCGGCAGCAGGGCACTCCTCGGCTCCGGGTAGAGCGAGAGCAGGAGCCGCGCGTGGGCGAGGTTCTCGGGGGAGAAGCGCGCCATCAGCGGTCCACGTCCCCGAGCACGGGATCGACCGACGAGGTGATCGCGATCGCGTCGGCGATCAGACCGCCACGCATCAGCACCGGGAGCGTCTGGAGGTTGACGAAGCTGGGCGCCCGGATGTGCATCCGGTAGGGCTTGTTGGTCCCGTCGGAGACCATGTAGCAGCCGATCTCGCCCCGTGGGGACTCGATCCCCACGTAGACCTCTCCCTCGGGAACCCGGAAACCCTCGGTGAAGATCTTGAAGTGGTGGATGAGCGCCTCCATGGACTCGTCGATCCGGCCCCGCGGCGGCGGCGTGACCTTGCGGTCCGCGACGCGGTAGTCCCCGGGCGGCATCTTCTCGACGATCTGGCGGCAGATCTTGACCGACTCGTAGATCTCCGAGAGCCGCACCGCGTAGCGGTCGAAACAGTCCCCGTAGGTCCCGACGACGACGTCGAAGTCGACCTGGTCGTAGGCGAGGTAGGGGAGCGAGCGGCGGAGGTCCCACGCCACGCCGGTCGAGCGGAGTATCGGCCCGGTGGCACCCAGCGCGACCGCAGCCTCGGGGGACAGCACGCCCACACCGTCCACGCGCTCGCGGAAGATCGGCTGTCCGGTGAACATCTCGTCGTACTCGTGCAGCCTGCCGGGGATCGTCTCGCAGATGGCGAGCACGTCGTCCTCCCAGCCGTCCGGCAGGTCGGCCGCCACGCCACCGGGACGGATGAAGTTGTGGTTCATGCGCAGTCCGGTCACCTTCTCGAAGAAGGTGAGCACCATCTCCCGCTCCCGGAAGCCGTAGATCATCATCGACGTCGACCCGAGGTCCATCCCGTTCGTCGCCATCCACATGCAGTGCGAGGAGATGCGGTTGAGCTCGCAGAGCAGCATGCGGATCCAGGTCGCCCGGGGCGGCAGCTCCACGCCGAGCAGCGCCTCCGTCGCGAGGGAGAACACCAGCTCGTTGTGCATCGGGGAGAGGTAGTCCATGCGGGTGACGTTGGTGCAGCCCTGGACGAAGGTGAGCTCTTCGGCGGTCTTCTCCATCCCCGTGTGCAGGTAGCCGATCACCGGCTTCGTGCGCAGCACCGTCTCCCCGTCCAGCTCGACCATCAGGCGGAGCACCCCGTGGGTGGAGGGGTGCTGGGGCCCCATGTTGACGATCATCGTCTGGTCCTCGCCCACCTCGACGTTCCAGTCGTCCGGGTCGAGGACGAAGCCCTCGGGGAGTCGGAGCACCGCGCCCGACTCGCGCTGGAGCTCCTCGGGGAGCGTCGCGTGGCGCGGCGCCATCTCCTGGGGCCCCTCGGAGGTCTCGGTGTGCAGCAGCGCCTCCACCGGATCCTCCAGGTCCTCGTCTGCCGCACGCGCCACCCCGACCGGGTCCGCCTCCGGGGAGAGCGGCGCCGGGCGCTCGAGGGTCCGCACGCCGGCAGGCGGCGCAGCCGCTTGCGCAGCGCCCCGTCCCTCCCCCTGCCCGTCGCGATCCAGGTGTGGCCCGGGCGCGCCGGGCGCGCCGGACGT
>JAJYGW010000273.1 GCA_021790615.1 Actinomycetes bacterium
TGGCGCTGGCGGTCCCGGCTGCGGGTGGTGTCCAGGGCAGTTTCGGGACCGACGGGAAGTCCCTGCAGGTCGGCTTCGCCGCGGCCGCCGGGGTGCGCGCGGCGCGGCTCGCAGCCGCGGGGGCGTCGGCCGACCCACGGGTCCTCGAGCAGTGGATGGGACTGGTCGGCGACGGCGTGTTGAGAGACTTCGACCCGGGGGGTGGTGCCGTTCCGGGCGGGCTCGCGGTCAAGCTCTTCCCCTGCTGCTACGCCATGCAGCGGCCGATCGCCGCGGTCCAGGCGCTCCTCGTGGACGCGCTGTCGCCGGACGACGTCGAGCGGGTGGTATTCCGTACGCCGAGCGCCACGGTGCAGCCGCTGATCCATCACCGGCCGTCGTCTGGGCTCGAGGCCAAGTTCAGCCTCGAGTACGCCGTCGCGGCGACCGTGCTCGACCGCTCCCCGGACCTCGGGAGCTTCACCGACGCCGCGGTTCGCCGCCCCGAGGTGGCGCGCCTGATCGAGCGCGTGCACCTGCAGCCGGCGCCGGGTGGCTCGACATTGCTGGCGCCGGGGCTCGAGGTCGAGCTTGTCGAGCGCGGCGGGCGGACCCGGCGCGCGCGGTTGGACCTCCCCCCGGGGGCTCCCGGGCGCCCGGCCACGACCGCGGAGATGGCCGGGAAGCTGTCGGCCTGCGGCGCCGATGTCCCAGATCTCCTGTCCGGCGTGACGTGGCGGACGGCGCCGGCAATTCTCCGGCGGGAGCTGACACCGGAGGTCCGCTCCACCTCCGAGACGGCTTCGTCCGGCGTGGCCCGGTAGGCGCTCCGTGCTGCCCCTCGACGGCATCACGGTCGTCAGCCTCGAACAGGCAGTGGCAGGGCCGTTCGCGACCCGGCAGCTGGCGGATCTCGGCGCCAGGGTCATCAAGATCGAGCGGACCGGAGCGGGAGATTTCGCCCGCGGGTACGACCGCACGGTGCTGGGCGAGTCGAGCTACTTCGTCTGGCTGAACCGGTCCAAGGAGTCCGTCGCGCTCGACCTGAAGGACGCCCGCGGCCGCCAGATCGTGTCGAGGCTGGTCGCCGGGTCAGACGTGTTCCTCCAGAACCTCGCCCCCGGGGCGTGCAAGCGGCTCGGCTTCGACAACTCCTCCCTCGCGCACGACCACCCCTCGCTCATCGTCTGCTCGCTCTCGGGCTACGGGAGCGACGGCCCGTGGGCGGACCGCAAGGCGTACGACCTCCTGGTCCAATCCGAGGTGGGGTTGCTCTCGCTCACCGGAACCGAGCAGTCGGTGGCGAAGGTGGGCGTGTCGATCGCCGACATCGCCGCAGGCATGTACGCGTTCAGCGCCATCCTGGCCTCCCTCTACCAGCGGGCCGTCACCGGAAGAGGCTCGCTCATCGACCTGTCGATGTTCGAGGCGCTCTCCGAGTGGATCGGGGCGCAGATGTACTACACGATGTACTCAGGTGCACAACCACAGCGGACTGGGGCCGATCACGCGACCATCGCTCCCTACGGCCCCTTCGTCACCTCCGACGGCAAGACGGTCGTCATCGCCATCCAGAACGACCGCGAGTGGGAGTCCTTCTGCAAGAACGTGCTGACCGACGAGCAGCTCGTTACCGACGAGCGCTTCGCCGACAACCCGGCCCGGTCGCACAACCGGGAAGCTCTGCGGAAGCTCATCGAAGGCCGGCTTCGCGCTCTGTCGGGTTCGGAGGTAGAGGACCTCTTGGCGGATGCGGGGATCGCGATGGCGGAAGTCAACTTGGTGGAGCAGTTCCTCCGCCATCCGGTTCTGAGCGGGAGGAACCGCTGGCGCAAGGTCGAGACCCCCCGCGGCGTCGTGACAGCACTGGTTCCTCCCGGGATCCCGGTGGGAGCCGAGCCGGTCATGGGGCCGGTGCCGGCTGTCGGCCAGCACACCGAGGCGGTGCTCGCCGAGCTCGGGCTCAGCGATCAGGACATCGGCGCACTGAAGGCAGACGGCGTGGTCTCGGTGCCGAGTGCACGGTCCGCCGGGGGAGGACGCTGAGCCATGGACTTCTCCTTGAGCGACGACCAGTTGACGATCCGCGACGCCGTGCGCGACGTATGCGCCCGGTTCCCCGGCGAGTACTGGCGGGAGCTCGAGAAGACGAAGGAGTACCCGACCGAGTTCGTGGGGGTCCTCACCGACCTCGGCTGGCTCTCCATCCTGATCCCGGTCGAGTACGGCGGCGGCGGCCTGGGCATCACCGAGGCCGCGATCGTGCTCGAGGAGATCCATCGTTCAGGTGGGAACGCAAGCGCCTGCCACGCGCAGATGTACACCATGGGCGCCCTGCTCCGCCACGGCAGCGAAGCGCAGAAGCGCCGCATCCTCCCGGAGATCGCAGCGGGTCGGCTGAGGCTCCAGGCGTTCGGCGTGACGGAGCCCGACGCCGGCTCCGACAGCACCAAGATCTCCACCACTGCCGTCCGGCGTGGTGATCAGTACGTGATCAACGGCCAGAAGGTGTTCATCTCCCGGGTGGAGCAGTCCGATCTCATGCTCCTCCTCGCGAGGACGACGCCGCTCGACAGAATCGAGCACACGACCGACGGACTGTCCCTCTTCCTGGTCGATCTCAACGAGGCGGGAAGCTCGATCGAAGCCCGCCGGATCCCGATG
>JAJYGW010000037.1 GCA_021790615.1 Actinomycetes bacterium
TGCGCGAGGAACACGAAGGAGACCACGGAGAGGACCTGGGTGGCGAGGAAGAGCGCGAAACCCAGCGGGTAGCTGAACGTCGCTCGCACGCCCATCCGCACGAACGCGCCCGTGAACTGGAGGAGACGGCGCACCCGAGAGCGCACGTCACCCCTCGGCGCGCTCCCGGCACCTCGCCGGGCAACGCCCTCCCTCCCGGGCGTCGGCCCGGCGGAGCGACCAGCGTCGCTCGGTCGCCCGAGGGTGCTCACCGGGCCCTCGTCGAGGTGGCATCCCGGCGTGAGGTGGCCCCCGCCGACCCGTCGGACGCCATCCCCGACTCGGTCGCGCCTCGGTCCCCCCGACCCGTGCTCGCGAGGGAGGCCCTCGGTCCCAGATCGGCTTCGCTGCTCGCGGCTCGCCCCGCAGTGCCGGCAAGCACCCCGTAGATGACGTCCCGGAGCGAGGCTTCGGCCTCCTGGACCCCGACGAGCCCCGGAAGCAGGGGTCGCAGACGAGCGAGGACCGAGCCGGCGGTCACGGACGGCCCGAGCGCGACCACCACCCGCTCCTCCCCCACACCCGGAGACGGGGCGAGGGGTTCCGCGTCGTCGAGGTCGGTCTGCGGGAGGAGCTCGACGTCGAGATCGGCGAGGAGCGCGGCGGCGCCACGCCCCCCGTCGACGCCGACGAAGCGCAGCACCAGTCGCGGCCGCTGCCAACGCCGGCGCAGCTCCGCGAGGCCGCCGTCGTAGACGATCCGCCCGCGGTCCATGAGCACGAGGTGGTTCCCGAGCGCCTCGATCTCCTCCAGGCGATGGGAGCTGAGCAGCACCGAGACGCCCTGCTCGGCGGCGACGGACTGG
Organism: Actinomycetes bacterium; assembly: GCA_021790615.1. The sequence continues at coordinate 846 of JAJYGW010000037.1, forward strand.
ACGAGGCCGAGCAGCTCGTACGCCCCGACCGGGTCGATGGCCGCCGTCGGCTCGTCGAGGACCAACAGCTTCGGGCGACCGAGCAGGGCGCGGGCGAGCTGGAGCCGACCGCGCATGCCCGCCGAGAGCGCGAAGCCGACCCGCTCGGCCGCGTCCGACAGGCCGACGAGCTCGAGGACCTCGGCGATGCGCCCGGGAAGGGCGAGGCGGGGGATCCCCTGGAGCCGGCCGTGGAAGGCAAGGTTGTCCACGCAGCTGAGCCGGAGGTAGAGCGTCTGGTCGCCCGAGGGGACGAAGCCGATCATCGCCCGGACGCCTCGCGGTGCGTTCGCCACGTCCACACCGTCGATCAGCGCCGACCCGCTGGTCGGGGACGTGAGGCCGGTGAGCACGCGAAACAGCGTGGACTTCCCCGCCCCGTTCGGTCCCACGATCGCCGTGATGCCCCCGGCGGGCACGGAGAGCGAGACCCGGTCCAGCGCGACGACCGGCTCGGAGATCGCCGAGCGGAGCAGGAAGCGCATCCACACCGGCGAGGGCTCGTAGACCTTGGTGAGCTCGTCGACCACCACCAGCGCCGCCGGTCCGGGCGCACTCGGTGCCGGCGCCGAGCCAGGCCCGCTGGGCACGGCCCGATTCGCCTCGCCCGACACCGCGGCCGGCACCGCGGCCGACCGCACCGAGGGGCGTTCCACGGCCCCAGTCTCGCACCTCGTCGGCACGCCCCGGCCGGCCGGGGACGAGGTCACGGGTCCAGCCGATCCGCCGGCGCGAGACCCCGGGCACGGCAGAGTGCCTGGACCGCCTCCGGCAGCCCCGGCCCGCTGCGCACGGCGCTGGCGCCGGCCCGATGCGCCGCGTCGAGGAACCCGCCGAGGAGCAGCCCGCCGATGCCCTGGCGGCGGGCGTCCGGCTCGACCCCGAGCCATCCGAGGACCGCCCCCACCTCCGCGTCGAGCACCGTCCGGGCGGTGGCTCGCTCACCCTCGAGCGCGCCGAGCACGCCCGTCGCAGCAAGACGACCCGCGGCGACGCCCACCACCCGACCCTCGCGGCGGGCGACCACCCAGACGGAGCCACCCCGGGAGCCCGCCGGACCCTCGGGCCACCGAGCACACCATGCCAGCGCCTCGGGGTCGGCCAGGGTCCCCGGGGCGAGCTCCACCTCGAGCCCACCGCGCCCGACGATCCCACCGGCGCCGAGCCACGCGTCGGCGAGCGGGCGCCAGCACCGGTCGTCCCGCTGGCGGAGGAGGTGGATCCGCTCGACCCTGACCGACGCCCGGTAGCCCGCGAGCGCCACCGGCCCTGCTGCGAGCAGTCCGGGCGGCGCCTGCTCGCAGACCGTCACGTGCGGGACGTACGCCCGCTCGACCGCCCGCGCGAGCGGGGCCGACCAGAGCGCACCGCGGAGCACCGCGAGGGCCTCGGACCCGGCGCCGCAAGCGAGATAGAGGGTCGGGCTCTCCGGCGCGAACGAGGCAACCGGGCCGAGCTCGAGGTCGAAGGGCCGCCCGCCCGACGCCGCCCGGCGGAGCAGCCCGAGCGCCTCGGGCACCCGAGCGAGCTCCACGTTGACGGGCGGGACCAACGTGACGTGCGCCGGGATGCGCTCCCGAGCGGGATCGGCAAGTGCGAGCCGGAACGCGTCCACCTCGCGGTCGATCGGTGGCGGGACGAGCGCGACCACGCCGAGTCGCGCGCGGGCCACCCGCCGTGCCGCCCCTAGGACCCGGACCCGTGGCCGGCTGGCGCACGGGTTGCCGCAGTCGTCAAGCCTCCGGCGCTCGCG
>JAJYGW010000130.1 GCA_021790615.1 Actinomycetes bacterium
CCGGCCGCTCCGCCTTGCCGAGATCGAGGTGGCAGTCGCCGGGCTCGAGCCAGCCGAGCTCGAGGACCGGCTCCGCTCGCTCCTCCCCCTCCCGCGCCTGGCGCCGCCCAGTGACACCAACGCCACCGGCACCCACCGGGCGCACCTCGCGGGCGTGCTCGTTCGCCGGGCGGTCGGTGAGGCGGCGGCGCGCGCGGAGGAGGCTCGGGCATGACTCCCACCCCGCTCCCGGAGCCGGCCACCGACCGTGTCCGCCCTGCCGACGACCTCCGCCCCGCCGACGACCACCGGCCCGGCGCCGACGCGACGCCGTCACCGCCTCGGACCGGGAGCAACGAGGTCGTCCTCACCCTGACCGTCAACGGGGAGGCCGTCCGGCGGAGCTACGCGACCCACGCCTCCCTCCTGGACTGGCTGCGAGAGGCGGCCGGCGTCACGGACCCGAAGCTCGGCTGCGGCGAGGGGGTCTGCGGTGCCTGCGCGGTGCTCGTCGACGGAGAGCCCGTTTCGAGCTGCATCGTCCTCGCTGCCCAGGTCGACGGGGCCACGGTGACGACGGCATCGGGTCTGGCGGGACCCGGTGGCGCGCTCGGCCTGCTCCAGCGACACTTCCACGAGCTCCACGCCGCGCAGTGCGGCTTCTGTACCCCCGGCATGCTGGTCACCGCCGCCGCGCTCGTCGCGAGCGGTCGTCGGCACTCCCGCGCGGAGATCCGCCACGCCCTCCACGGGAACCTCTGTCGCTGCACGGGCTACGGCCCGATCGTGGACGCGATCGAGGCGGCCGAGGCGGATCCCCTCCTCCGGCGGGTCGTCGAGGGCGGTGCGGTGGAGGTGGCGGCGATCGCTGGCGAGGGACGGGTCCCATGACGACCACCGCATCGCCGCCAGGCGGGCGAGCGCTGCCGGGACCGGCCGAGGTGGCCGCCGGTGAGGGTGCGGCGACGTCGGACCGGGCGCGCACCGGTGGCGGCCCGGGGGTGACCGGCGTGCGCTCCTCGAGGGCCGGTGAGCTCCGGGTCGTCGGCCAGGCTCTCGCCCGCCTCGACCAGGCCGAGAAGGTCGCCGGCACGACGCGCTACGCCGGGGACTTCGCGCTCCCGGGCATGGCACATGCACGCCTGGTCCGCTCTCCGCTCCCCTCCGCCCGGATCACCCGACGCGACGCCAGCAAGGCCCTCGCGCTTCCCGGGGCGCTCTGCGTCCTGTTCGGGGAGGACGTGCCGCACAACACGGTCTGGGTGGACGTGCCGGGCCAGACCGTCGAGGTGGCAGCGCTCAAGGCGAGCATGGAGGTGCTCGCCACGAGCCGCGTGCGCTTCCACGGCGAGCCGGTTGCCCTCGTGGTCGCCGAGTCCGAGGACGTCCTCGCCGAGGCGTGCGAGCTGGTGGAGATCGACTACGAGGAGCTCCCCGGCGTCTTCGATCCCGAAGCCGCGCTCGCGCCCGGGGCACCCGAGGTCCACGACGGGGGCAACCTCCTCGGCGAGTGGCGCATCGACCGGGGCGACTGCGACGCCGCCTTTGCGGGCGCGGCGGTCGTGGTGGAGGGCACCTACGAGACGCAGCTCGTCGACCACGCCTACCTCGAACCCGAGGCCGGGGTCGGATGGCTCGACGACCACGGCGTCCTGACCCTCCGTGTTGCGACGCAGGTCGTGGAGCACTACCGGGACGTGGCCCGGATCCTCGGGCTGCCCGAGTCCCGGGTCCGGGTGCTCGCCCCCTTCGTCGGCGGGGGCTTCGGCGGGAAGGAGGACATGACGGTCGAGCCCTACGTGGCGCTCGCCGTGCTCCAGACCCGCCGTCCGGTGCGCATGGTCTGGAGCCGGGGTGAGTCGCTGCTCGCCCGCCCGAAGCGCCACCCGGTCCGCCTCGCCTACCGCACCGCCGCGGATCGGGAGGGGAACATCCTCGCCCAGGAGATCGAGATCCTCGCCGACTCGGGCGCCTATGCCTACCTGTCGGCACTCGTCCTCCTCTACTCCTCCGTGCACGCCTGCGGTCCGTACCGGGTGGCGAACGTGCGGCTGCGCGCGCGCTGCGCGTACACCAACAACCCCCCGACGTCGGCCTTCCGCGGCTTCGGGGGGATGCAGGTGGTCCTCGGCTACGAGTCGCAGATGGACCGGGTCGCCGACGCGCTCGGCCTCTCCCGGGTGGCGCTCCGCAAGCGGAACTCGCTCTCCCGCGGTGACGCCCTCCCGGTCGGTCAGGTCCTCGAGACCGAGGTCGCGCTGGCGGCGACGCTGGACGCCGCGCTCGCCGCGGCGGGGCCCAAGCCGGCGCCGTCGGGGCCGGGCCGTGCCGTCGGGCGGGGCATCGCCTCGAACCTCCAGTCCTACGGGCGCCTGGTCTGGCTCAACGACTCGGCGGCCGCATGGGTCGGTTTCCAGCTCGACGGCAGCGTGACGTTGCGCTGCGGGGTGCCGGACATCGGCGGGGGGCAGGCGTCCTCGCTGGCCCAGATCGCGGCCGAGGTGCTCGGCGTCTCGATGGAGCACATCACCGTCCACTTCGGTGACTCGTCCCTCACGCCGCTCGCAGGCACCACCACCGCCACGCGCCAGTTGCTCATGTCCGGGAACGCCACCTACGAGGCGTGCTCGGCGCTCCGCGACCTGCTCCTCG
>JAJYGW010000298.1 GCA_021790615.1 Actinomycetes bacterium
ACCGCGCGCTCGTCGGCGAGATCCGCGCCTTCTCCGAAGCGACGGTGAACGACAAGGCCGAGCTGTTCCCCCCCGGCGCCCTCCTCCTCGCGCCGGCCGACCTTGCCGTCTCCGTCCACTTGCTCGGCTCCCATACCACAACCGTACCGGCGGCCCCGAGGACCGGGTTCGTGAACGGTGACCGGGTTCGTGAACGGAGACCGGGGCGAGGCTCCACCGAGCCACCGAGCCACCGAGCCACCAGCCGGCGTGCCGGCTACGGTCGGCACATGCTCGCTGTGACCGTCGACGCAGGCACTCCCACCCCGGCTCCTCGACCGGACCCCGAGCCGGGAATGGGCCAGCTCCTCGTGTCCGTGCGGGCAGCGGGGCTGAACGCCGCCGACGTGCTCCAGCTCGCAGGTCACTACCCGGCCCCGCCCGATGCGCCGCCCGACATCCTCGGGCTCGAGCTCGCCGGGGAAGTCGTCGCCGTAGGCCCCGGGGTCACACGCTTCGCGACCGGCGATCGGGTCATGGCGGTCGTGAGCGGTGGTGCGCAGGCCGAGTTGGCGCTCGTCCACGAGCGAACGGCGATGCCCCTCCCCGAGGGCATCCGCTGGGAGGAGGCGGGCGGGTTCCCCGAGGCGTTCACGACGGCGCACGACGCCCTCTTCACCCAGGCGGGCCTGGCACTCGGCGAACGCCTGGTCGTCCACGGCGCAGCCGGCGGCGTCGGGCTCGCCGGCGTCCAGCTGGGCGTCTCGTCGGGCGCCTCGGTGCTCGCTACGGTCCGGCGTGACGAGCACGTCCCACGCGTGGCCGCGCTGGGCGCCGAGGTCTGCAGTCCCGACGACTGGGTCGAGCGCGGGCCCTTCGACGTCGTGCTCGAGCTCGTCGGAGCGCCCAACCTCGCCGACGACCTCGAGACGCTCGCCACCGGAGGGAGGATCGTCGTGATCGGGGTCGGGGCGGGAGCTCGCGCCGAGATCGACCTCCGCCAGCTCATGGGCAAGCGGGGCCGGCTCATGGCCTCGACACTGCGCGCGCGCCCCCTCGAGGGCAAGGCGGCGGCAGCGCGTGCCGTGGAGGCGCACGTCCTCCCGCTCCTCCGGCGAGGCACCGTGAAGGTGCCCGTGCATGCGGCGTACCCGCTCGCCGAGGCGCAGTCGGCCTACGAGGACTTCCGTGCCGGAGGCAAGCTCGGCAAGATCGTGCTCACGGCCGGCGCCGGGAGTTGAGGCGAGCTCTGGTCCGAACGGGCTTCCCACCACCCGCCCGAGCGGGCTTCCCACCACCCGCCCGAGCCGCAGCCCCGACACCGAGCTGAGCCTCGGCCTCTTTCTGGCGTTTCTGGCGCGCCTCGCCCCCCCGTCGCGACGGCATGACCAACCAGGGCGGTCATACTGGAACCGTGAAGCCGATCCCGGTGGTGTTCCACATCGGGCCCCTCCAGGTCCACACCTACGGCATCGGCCTTGCCCTCACGTTCCTCTTCGCGCTCTGGTACTACACCAAGCGCCTCCGTGACAACGGGTACCCCTACGAGTGGGTCAACGCGTCCTTCCTCTGGATCATCGGCGGCGCCGTCGTCGGTGCGCGTATCGTCCACGTCGCCGCGCAGTGGAGCTCGTATGCGGGCAACCCGATCCAGATCCTCGAGGTCTGGCACGGCGGTCTCTCCTCCTACGGCGGGCTCGCTGGCGGGCTCGCCACCGGCCTCTGGCTGCTCCACCGGCGGGCCCCCTCCATCCCCGTTCTGCGGGCGCTCGACCTCCTCGCGCCGGTCCTGATGGCCTCGTGGGCGCTCGGGCGGCTCCTCGGACCCCAGCTCATGGTCGCGGGCGGTGGCCACCCGACGACCTCCTGGGTCGGCATGTACTACGCCGACCAGGTCGGGAAGCGCCTACCGGTCCCACTCTTCCAGGCGTTCGACTCGTTCCTCGTCTTCCTGTGCCTCCTCGCGATCGAGCGATGGCAGACGCGCCACGGCGGCCCGAACGGGCTCTTGCTCGCCGCCATGACGGGACTCTGGGACATCACCCGCTTCTACGAGGAGTACCTGTGGCTGGCGACGCCCGGCCACGGCCAGCCCGTCGAGGTCGGCTCCGCCATCCTCGCCGTGATCGGCATCACCGCCGCGATCGCTCTCGCCGTCCACCAGGTCCGCCACCCCCCGGCAGGCCAGGGCAGCGTGCTCGAGTTGGCGCTCGTCGGCTCGGGTCAGAGCGAGCACTCGTCCCGCAGCGGTGGGGGCGAACCGGGCGACGACCCGCCGCTCCGCACGTCCGAGCCGGGCCCGGAGGAGCCGCTCGGCGCGCCCCCCCCTGCTGGCGATCCGGCCCCCGGCAACCTGCGCCTCCCGGATCTCGCCGGGCCTCAGGGAGCGGCCACGTAGGAGCCGTCGGGCGAGTGCCCGCGGAGGACGCGTCGGGCGAGTGCCCGCGGAGGACGCGTCGGGCGAGTGCCCGCGGAGGACGCGTGCCCGGCCAGTTCTGTCGTGCCCCGTAGGCTTGACCGGCCCTGCAGGTTCCACTAGGAAGACTCACGGTGAGCTTTACCGGCGCGAGCAGCGCCCTCCACACGGATCACTACGAGCTCACCATGGTCGAGGCCGCGCTGCGCTCGGGTGTCGCCCGGCGGCGGG
>JAJYGW010000098.1 GCA_021790615.1 Actinomycetes bacterium
GCCCGCACGGAAGCCGGCGTGATTCCGCATAGGGCGGACACCTTCCCGACGGTCGTCGGGTTCGACGAGGCCTCTGCTCGAGAGAGCACGACCTCGTTCTCCACCTTGTTCCCTGCCAGCACGGTGTCTCGACGGTCCACGATCAGCCCGCGGGGCGCGGGAACTGTGACGGACCTGAGCGAGTTCTGGGTGACCGCCGACGCGTACTTGTGGCGGTTGATCACTTGGATATCCCACAGCCGGAGCGCCATCACGCCGAAGAGCACGAAGACGATCGCCCCGATCACGCGTATCCGAACCCGTGGCCGGGACGGGACCTCCTCTGGCGCGGCGACGAAAGCGGCGACATTGACGCTCCGGCGAAGCCGCATGCGAAATTGGCGCATGCGAAATTGGCGCTTGCGCGCCGGAGCGCTGCCCCCCCTGCGAGCCTGCCTCGGGCGAGAGGATCTCGGGTAGTGCCGGCTCCCGCCAAAGCGATGACGCCACCCGCGTCGTCGGGTCATCGACGTCTCCCTGCGATCGGCTCCTCGACGGACGGCTCGAGGGCCCAGCGCATGAGGCGCACGGCCGGTCCCGCGAGGACGCCGTTGGCAATGCCGACCACCGCGATGACGACAGCCAGGTTCACGTGGAGGAACTGGGGATCCCCGAGCACCGCACCGAGCACCGCGTACAGCATGACCGCGACGACGCTCGCAGCGAGCGCGACCAACGTCGGCAAGCCGCGGACCTCGCGCACGGCTCCGATGGAGACGGCGCCCACACCGAACCCGACGACGGTGCCGACCAGTGCAGTCATCCCGAGCGGCGTGGGCGACAGAAGATCCGCCGCCATCCCTGCGGCGAACCCCACCACTGCACCGTCCACCGGCCCGCCGACGATCCCCGCGGCGATGGGCATGAGGTACATGACGTCCGGAGAGGCGCCGCGCACCCGGACGTCGAGCACCACCGTCATCTGCGCCAGCAGCGCCCCCGCGACGAGCAGCACCGTCCGGGCGACCGCACGTCCGCTCACGGTGCCGCCTCCCGGCTCACGACGAGCCGGACCACTGGATGACCGTCACGTAGGTCAAGTCGTTCAGGACAGCAAGGGGGCGCGCGGTCACCTGCTTGTCGGCGGCACCGACCACGTTGCGCACCGATGCCACCGTGGCGACAGGGATGCCGGGCGGCAAGGCACCGCCCTGGAGCCCACTCGTCGAGATGAGCTCCCCGACAAAGACCCGCGCTGTGGAGGGCACGTACTGGATCTGGAGGAGCCGGCCCGCCCCGGCACCGTCGAGGATCGCCGCCTGCTGGTGGCCCAAGGAGACGCCGATCTGGGATTTCCCGTCCGTGAGCAGGCGGACCGTGGCGGTGCTGCGCGTGACTGTCGCCACCTCGCCCACCAGCCCTCCTGGTCCGACGACGGGGTCTCCCGACGCCACACCCTGGTCGCGCCCCTTGTCGATGCTGACGGTCGCGGCGAAGTCCGAGACGTTCTGGGCTGTCACCTCCGCCGTGACCCGGGGCAGGGAGGCGATCGACGGAAGCCTTTCGGTCGCGAGCAGCCGTTGGAGCGCGGCGTACTGCCGCTGCGCTACAGCATCCGAGGCGCGCTGATGCTCGAGCCTGAGCACCTGGTTCTGCAGCTTCTGGTTCTCCGCTTCGAGCGAGCTGTAGCTCACCGCGCCTGCGAAGAACCGTCCGATCGGGTCGAGCACGCCGTTGACGCCATGGCGAAGCGGCGAGTAGATGTCCGAGGCCAGGGACTTCAGTCCCGAGGTCAGCGACGAGGCACGCCCGGTCTCGTCGAGCGTGATGATCGTGACCGAGAGGAGCACCAGCACGAGGAAGGTCGCGAGCGTGCGACGCGACCTCCTTTGCCTCACCGCCCTCGCCACGTCGACTTCGGACCTGCGCGGGTCAGCGAGCAGACGAGGTGATCAAGACGCGTTTGAGCGCCTCGAACTCCTCGAGGCACTGCCCACTGCCCACCGCGACGCAGTTCAGCGGATCCCGCGCCACGGCGATCGGCATCCCAGTCTCGTGCTGGAGCCGCGACTCGAGCCCGTGGAGAAGCGCTCCTCCGCCGGTGAGGACGATGCCCTGCTCCATGATGTCGGCGGCGAGCTCGGGAGGCGTGCGGTCCAACGTCACCTTCACCGCGTCGACGATCGCCGAGACCGGTTCGTCGATGGCTCGACGGATCTCCTCGGTCGACACGACGACGGTCTTCGGCAGGCCCGTCACGAGGTCGCGGCCTCGGATCTCCGCGTGCAGCTCCTCCTCCAACGGGTATGCAGACCCCAGGGCGATCTTGATCTCCTCGGCCGTCCGCTCCCCGAGAGCAAGGCTGAACTCCTTCTTCACGTAGGAGACGATGGCTTCGTCGAGCTCGTCGCCACCGATGCGAACGGATTGGCTCGTCACGATGCCGCCGAGCGAGATCACCGCCACCTCGGTGGTGCCGCCCCCGATGTCGACGACCATGTTGCCCGTTGGCTCGTGCACGGGAAGTCCCGCGCCGATCGCCGCAGCCATCGGCTCTTCGATGATGTAGGCCTTGCGCGCACCCGCGTACTCGGCGGCTTCCATGACCGCCCGCTGCTCCACGCCGGTGATCCCCGATGGC
>JAJYGW010000026.1 GCA_021790615.1 Actinomycetes bacterium
GATGACGGAGGGGGCGCTCGGGCTCTCGACCGGGCTCGTCTACGCGCCCGCGGCGTACGCAGCACCGGACGAGCTCGTCGCCCTCTGCCGCGTGGTCGCGCAGCGCGGCGGCCGCTTCTTCGTCCACGTCCGCTCCGAGAGCGACCGCGTGGTCGAGGCGACCGAGGAGATCCTCGACGTCGCCCGGCGGTCGGGGGTCCACCTGCACTACAGCCACATCAAGACTGCCGGGCGCGCCAACTGGCCGAAGGCCCACCGGCTGATCGAGCTCGTCGAGGAGCACCGGGCCGCTGGCTTTCCCGTCACGGTCGACGTCCATCCCTACACCGCCGGCTCGACGACGGCGACGGTGCTGGTCCCCCCGTGGGTGCTGGAGGGGGGAACCGGCGACGCGCTCGGCCGGCTCCGCGACCGCGCGGTCCGGGACCAGGTCCGCCACCAGATGCTCTCCGACACGACGGGCTGGGACAACTGGTGGGCCTTCTCGGGTGGCTGGGACGGCCTCGTCGTCGCGGGTGCTCCCCGACCCGGGCTCGCCGGTCGGTCCTTCGCCGACCTGATCGCCACCGCAGGTATCACGGACCAGCGGAGCCCCGAGGCCTTCGATGTCGTCTTCGACCTGCTCGTCGCCTGCAACCTCGCCGTGTCGCTGATCTCGTTCAACAACGTCGAGGAGAACGTGGCGACCTTCCTCAGCCGTCCCTACGCGGGGATCGGCACCGACGCCCTCGTGAACCCGGACGGCCATCCGCACCCCCGCCTCTACGGCACCTTCCCCCGCGTCCTCGGGCGCTACGTCCGTGAGCTCGGCGTGCTCGACCTCCCCCAGGCGCTCCACGCCATGACCGACGGTGCCGCAGCGGCTGCAGGTTGGGAGGGCCCGGGGCGGATCGCACCCGGAGCGCCGGCAGACCTGGTCGCGTTCGATCCCGAGCGGGTGATCGACCGGGCCACCTACGACGAGCCTCGGCTACCCCCGCTCGGCATCGACCGGGTCTGGGTCCAGGGGCACCTCGTCGTCGACGGCGGGGCGCTCACTGCTGCCGCGCCGCCGGCGGAGCAGCCCGGCGGGCCGGGCGTGGCCCCGGCCCCGTAGCCTTCGTCACACCCCGGCCGGTCTCAGCCGCAGCCGGTGTCGGTGTCCACCCCGCCGCTCGACGTCGCCCCCTGGACGATCCAGACCGCCGCCCCGCTGAACCCGACGGAACCGCAGCTGAGGTCCGGCCCCCAGTCACCCGAAAAGCCGGGAGACGGGGTGAAACCCGACCCGAAGAGCTTGGTCCAGGCCGCCGGGTAGGAGTAGGCCCCGGCGACGCCGTTGCCCATCCCCTTGCTCTCCATCTCGTAGGCTGGTTGGTGGACCAGCTGTTGCCGGTCTCGATGTCCGCCCACCACATGCTCGGCCCGTACCCACCCGCGGCGGCCACCCCCCCCGCGTAGGCGGCCTCGCTGCAACCGATCTCCCAGGCGGTCTCGAGCGTGCTCGCCTCGTGCCGGGACAAGCCGCCGACCGATGGCCCCTCGTAGGTCTTGCACCCCACGGTGATGTCGCGGGCGTAGGCCCCGGCGTAGCCGGTGTTGAAGTAGAGCGCCGGCGACGGCGTCACACCCCCGATTGCGAAGCTCTCCGCGGTCTTCCACTCGGCTCCCAAACAGCCGTTCGTCGTGAACGGCCGGCCACCTCCGAGGCCGACGATCGCGAAGCCGCCCGGCGGTGTCTCGGTGCAGTTCGGGTACCCGACGTCGTAGCCGGTCGTACCGGCTCCGTAGGGGTTCGTGACCGCCGCTGCGGCGGCCGTGGTGCTCTGCACGAGGAGCGCGCCGCACGCGAGCGCCGCCGCAGCGAGGCGCATCGCCCGGGCATCCCTGGCGCTCCGCAGCAGCTGGCCCTCCCCGGTCGTTCTTCCCACGGTGCCCCCTCTCGTCCCCTCGGAGCGTCGCGCGACGTGACGAGCCACCGACTACGTCGCAGGCGTCCGGACGCTCTTGCCGTCAGGTGCCGGACCGGCCGGTCCGTCACTGACGGCCGCCACGCTACACGACCAGCGGCGCGAGCGCGAAGTGCTCCACGTCCACCAGCCCCTGATCGGTCAGGCGGAGCTCGGGGATGACGGAGAGCCCGAGGAAGCTCAGCGTCATGAAGGGAGCCGGCAGGTCCACGCCGAGCGCGTTGCGGGCAGCGGCAGTGGCCTCGGCGACTGCGGCTGCCACCTCTGCGACGGGGCGGTCGCTCATGAGCCCGGCGAGGGGGAGTGCCACCTCCGCGAGCACCCGCCCGTCCCGCACGACGACCTGGCCACCCCCGAGCTCGACGAGGCGGCCGACGGCAGCCGCCATCTCCGCGGGGCCGGAGGCGTCGCAACACCCGACGACCATCACGTTGTGCGCGTCGTGCGCCACGGTCGAGGCGATGGCACCGTGACGGAGCCCGAAGCCGCTCACGAAGCCGAGTCCGACCCGTCCGGTCCGGTGGTGTCGCTCGATGACGGCCAGGCGGGCGACGTCGGCCAGCGGTTCGTCCCACGGGAGCCGGAGGCTGCGGGTCGTGAGACTGCCCGCCTCGACCCCGATGACCCGGGCGACCGTTCCCGATGCAAGGCCAGCATCGAGGGCAGCGGCG
>JAJYGW010000254.1 GCA_021790615.1 Actinomycetes bacterium
CCCGTAGACGGCGAGGCTCGCAACGACCGCGACCGCCCCGGCGCGACGCAGCCCGGCGGCCCCTGTTCGGCTCCGCCGGCGCGTCGCCGCCCGGGCGCGTGGCCGGGAGCCGTCGGGCGTCGCGGCGCGTGGCCGGGGGCCGAAGGGCGCGCCGGGGCGCAGGGGTAGGGCAGCGAGCGCGAGCGCCCACCCGAACAGCAAGACGTCGAAGGTCAGGTAGCGAAAGCTCGTCGCGGCCCCGAGCCCGAAGGGGGCGGCCCGGGTGTAGGCAACGACCACTGCGGTCACGACGAAGGGCACCAGGAACAACAGCCACGCGCGCCATACAGCGGGCCGACGCACCAGCGTCACCACGACGACCAGGCCGACCGCCAGGTCGGCCGCCAGCGACGCGAGATCCCGGCTCCGCGCCGACGAGAAGCCCCAGACGTTCAGCCCGAACAGCCCCGGGAGGAACGTCCCGAGGAGGCTCCTCTCCACGAACGGGACGTAGAGCGAGGTGCGCGGGGCGGGGGCGCTCGCGTAGGTGGCTGCGTGGCTGAGCCGCCACCCGAGGTCCGCCGCCGAAGGGACGAGGTAGACGAGCCACGCGGGCCACGGGCGCCAGAAGGCACGCCAGAGCGCCCGGGGGTGCAGGCTCGCCGACTCGAAGAGCAGCGCGAAGAGCACGAGAACGGGGAAGAAGAGCAGCATTGCGTCGTAGACGCCGAGCCCGGCGGCGTAGGCGACACCGGACCAGACGAGCCACCGGTGCCGACCCGTTCGCCGCCACCGCACGTAGCCGTCCACACAGGCCATCGCCGTAGCCAGCGAGGTCACCTCGTGCTGGGCCGCCGCCCACCACGCGAGCGACGGGACGAACAACACGCTCAGCCCCGTTGCGAGCCCGATCGCGACCACACCCGCCCGCCGCCCCGTGAGCTGGGTCAACAACGAGACCAAGAATGCAACGGCGAGGGCGAACGAGGCGATCTCGACGACGTCGACCGGCCAGCGTGGGAGCGGGTGGAGGTGCGAGAGACCCCAGTCGAAGAGGTTGACGAGGGGCACGAAGTGCCCGAAGATCGACCTGGTCAGCATCGCCGGGGTCAGCCCGAGGCGTCCGTCGAGGCCGATGTTCAAGAAGTCGTCGTCGTAGTAGCCCGCCGGGACCACCCGCAGCGCCGCCACGACCGCGGCGACCACCACGACTCCCGCGCACCAGAGCCGGTACGCCCGCCGGGAGATCTCCGCCCTGCTCGGCGTCTCCGCCTCCGCTTCCGCTTCCGCGACGGTCACGGCCTCGAGCGGCGCACGCGTCACTCCGGAGGCCACCGTCGTAGGCTACCCCCGCGCCCCCATCCCCCTCGCGAACGGGGAGCAAGGACCACCGACCGGCGAGAACTCCCTGGTAGGGTTCGAGGATCACGCCGATCGAGCCGAGCAGCGCTGATCTGACGCGCACCAGCGCAGCACCGCACACCGGGTCTCACGCACGAACGAGCGAACGGGTCCGCGCAGCGCTCGGACCGGCGTTGCTCGTGCTCCTCGCCCTCAGCTGGGCGTACCCCGCGCTGTCGGCGGGTCCCATCCTCGGGCCCTTCGACGGGGTGCTCTCCGCCACCAGCCTCGGGAAGGGACTCTTCCCGAGCGTCCACAACGTCCTCAATGGCGACCAGGTCCGCCAGGACGCCGCCTGGCTCGCCCTCAACTGGACCGCACTCCATCACCTCCAGTTCCCACTCTGGAACCCCTTCAACGGCCTCGGCCTGCCAGAGTTCTTGAACTTCCAGTCCGCGGTGCTGAGCCTCCCCTCGCTCGTCGCCTACCTCGCCCCCCTCGCCGAGGCCTACACCGTCTCCACCGTCGTCAAGCTCGTGGTAGCCGGCCTCGGGGCCTACGCCGCGGCACGAGTCCTCGGGCTCGGCCGGCCGGCAGCGACCTTCGCCGGCGTCGTCGGCGAGCTGGCCGGACCGCTCGCCGCGTGGGTCGGCTGGCCCCACACCGGCGTCGCCGAGTGGGGCGGCTGGATCCTCGCTGCGGGGCTCCTGCTCCTTCGCGATCCGCCGACACCGCGGCGGGTCGGCGCACTCGGACTGGCCCTCGCCTTCGCCGTCTACGGCGGCTTCCCCGAGGTCATCCTGCTCGAGCTCGCCGCCTGCACCGCGGTGCTCCTCGTCACCGCGATCGGCTCGGGCCGTAGCGCCGTGCGCCGCCTGCCGGCGCTCGCCGCCGGGGCCGTCCTCGGGGCCGCGCTCTCGGCGCCGCTGTGGCTCCCGGGGGTCGCGGCCATCCGGGCCGGTGCCGCCTACGGCCGCAGCGAGGAGCTCGGCCTCCCCCTCCGGTCGATGGTCGCCCTCCTCAGCCCCGCCTACTTCGGCCTCCCGCTCGAGAAGAGCGTCTACTTCGGGCCATCGAACTACTACGAGACCGCCACCTACCTCGGTCCGGTGGTGCTCGTCGCGGCGGCCGTGGCCGTGCTCCGGGCGTGGCGCCGGCCGGCGACCTGGGGCCTCGCGCTCAGCGCAGCGGCGGCCGGCCTCGTGACCTTCAGCGGCAACCTCGATCCGCAGTTCGTCGGCCACCTCCCGCTCGTCTCGGGGATCTCTCCCGCTTGGGCCGCGTTCCCTA
>JAJYGW010000070.1 GCA_021790615.1 Actinomycetes bacterium
GAGCTGAACCGCGAGGCGCTCCGGGACGCGCACCTCATCGCCGCGCCCGGCTGCTACGTGACGGCCGCCTGCCTGGCCCTCGCCCCATTCGTGCGAGGGGGCCATGTCGAGCGGAGAGGCATCGTCGTGGACGGGCTGAGCGGCACGTCGGGTGCGGGCAAAGGGCTCCGGGCTGACCTGCACCACCCTGTCGCGAACGAGAGCCTCAGCGCGTACGGAGTGCTCACGCACCGCCACATTCCCGAGATGCAGCAGGTGCTCGGGGCGGAGCTGATCTTCACGCCGCACCTTGCCCCGATGACCCGGGGGATCCTTGCCACCTGCTATGCCCGGACGGCCCCGACGGACATGGGTGGGGTCGCCTCGACGGCCGACGCCATCGAGGTGCTCGCCGACGCATACGAGGCAGAGCCTTTCGTCAACGTGACCCCGCATCTCGTCTCGACGGCCCATGCCTACGGATCGAACGTCGCTCACCTGACTGCCCGCTACGACGAGCGCACCGGATGGTTGGTCGTGATCTGCGCCATCGACAACCTCGTGAAGGGCGGCTCCGGACAGGCGATCCAGGCGGCGAACGTCGCACTCGGGCTCCCCGAGCACCTCGGCCTGCCCCGGGTGGGTCTCGCGCCGTGACGTGCCTCCTCCCCGGCGGCTTCGCCGCTGCCGGCGTCGCCTCCGGCATCAAACCGGACGGCCGCCTCGATCTCGCCCTCGTTGCCGTCACCAACGGCCCGCCTGCCACGGCCGCGGCCGTCTTCACCGAGAACCTGAGCGTCGCCGCCCCAGTCGTGCTGAGCCGGGCACACCTCCTCGCCTCGGACGCCCAGGTGAGGGCTGTCATCCTGAACAGCGGCTGCGCGAACGCAGCCACAGGTGACGAGGGCGTGCGGGCGGCAGCCCTGATGGCGGACACCACCGCGCGGCATCTCAGAGCCGAGCCCGAGCAGGTCCTCGTCTGCTCGACCGGTCCCATCGGCCATCAGCTACCGCCCCGGCCGCTCGAGTCCGGGATACCTGCAGCCTGTGCGGCGCTCGAGTCCTCCGAGGAGGCGCTCGCGCGCGCCGCTCGGGCGATCATGACGACCGATCGCCGGGAGAAACTCGCATCGGCCTCCCTCGCCTCGGGCCCGCAGGTCACGGGCATCGCGAAGGGGGCAGGCATGATCGCGCCGAACATGGCGTCGGCGACGATGCTCGCGGTCCTCATGACCGACGCCGTCGTCTCGGCGCCCGATCTCCAGGCGGCGCTCGATCACGCCGTCGACCACACCTTCAACCGGCTCACGATCGACGGGTGCATGTCCACCAACGACACCGTCATCCTCCTTGCGAGCGGCGTCTCCGGCATCGCCGCGGGGGCGGTGGAGCTCGTGGAAGGCGTGACGGTCGTGTGCGCCGACCTCGCCCATCAGATGGCTGCCGACGCCGAAGGCGGCACGAAGGTCGTCCACGTCCGCGTCACCGGTGCAGCTGACGACGCGAGTGCGCTCAAAGGAGCGAGAGCTGTCGCAGAGTCACTCCTCGTGAAGTGCTCCTGGTACGGCGAGGACCCGAACTGGGGCCGCGTCGTGAGTGCTCTCGGAGCCGCGGGCGTTCTCTTCGACCAGAGCGCAGTGCTCGTCGCCTACGGTCCCGAGGTCGTGTGCCGCGACGGGATGCCGGTCGACTTCGACCACGAGGTTGTGGCGAGCTACCTCGCCCTTCCGGAGTTCGAGCTCAACTGCGATCTCGGGCTCGGCGGCGGAGCCGCCGAGATCCTCTCGGCGGACCTGACGCACGCCTATGTCGACGAGAACATGGGGCACCCGTGAGCATCGCCGCGTCGTCGACTCCCGAGCTGAAGGCCGCTGTCCTCTGCGAGGCGCTGCCGTACATCAGGCGCTTCTCGGGGAGGATCGTCGTCATCAAGTACGGCGGCAACGCGCTGGCGGACGCGCAGTCGGACGCGGAGGCGCTCGCGAGTTTCGCTGCGGATGTGGTGCTGCTGCGCTCGATCGGGATCCTTCCCGTGGTCGTGCACGGCGGCGGCCCCCAGATCGGTGCCCTGATGGAACGCCTCGGCATGGTGCCGGAGTTCCGCGACGGGCTCCGGGTGACCGACGCCGCGACCCTCGACATCGCGCGGATGGTCCTCGTGGGAAAGGTCAACCGCGACATCGTCGGCGCGATCAACACGCACGGACGGCTGGCAGTGGGCATGTCGGGCGAGGATGCCGGTCTGATCAGGGCTACGCCGCGGGATCCAGCCCTCGGCTTCGTCGGAGACGTCGTCGATGTCGACCCGTCGATCGTGACGCGGCTACTGACGGAGGGGCTCGTGCCGGTCGTGGCCACGATCGGCTCGGACACGACGGGTCAGGCCTACAACATCAACGCCGACACCGGTGCCGGGGCGCTTGCAGAGGCGCTCGGCGCCGAGAAGCTCGTGTTCCTCACGGACATCGCAGGGATTCGCACCGACCGGAACGACCCCTCGACGCACCTGTCGTCGCTCTCGGCTGACGATGTCGACCGGTTGATCGCGAGCGGCGTCGTATCGAGCGGCATGATCCCGAAGGCGCTCGCCTGTGCCGCCGCAGTGCGGCACGGCGTCACGAGCGC
>JAJYGW010000160.1 GCA_021790615.1 Actinomycetes bacterium
GTGGCGGCGTCCGAGCGTCGGCGCCAGCTCGACCAGGCGGTGATCGAGGGATACCGACGTCGTCCTGCCAGCGCGGCGGAACACGAGGCGGCGCTGGCCTCGCTCCGGGATGCCATCCTCGAGGAGACCTGGTGAGCGAGCCGCGTCGCGGCGAGGTCTGGTGGGGAGAGATCGAGGACGTCGGCCGGCGTCCGTTCCTCGTCATGACCCGGTCTGCGGTGATCCCCGTGCTGCACAGCGTCCTCGCCGCGCCGATCACTCGGACGGTCCGGGACATCCCGACCGAGGTCGGCCTGGGTCCGGACGACGGACTGCCGTTGGAGTGCGCGATCAGCTTCGACAATCTCCGGGTCGTACCGAAGGCGTACCTCGTCGAACGCATCGCCGCGCTGGACCCCCCGCGGATGGCGGAGGCGTGCCGGGCACTGCGCGCGGCAGTGGACTGCTGATCGGTGGGGGACGCCCCCCTGCGGCGCCATCGCACGCTGGCACTCCACGCACCGAGCGCGAGCCGGGCAGCGTACGAGCGGGCGCACGAGGTGGACCCCGAGCTACCCTCTCCCCGAACGCCCGCAACCGCCAGGTCGACCGGCGCGGCCGCGACGGAGGAGGAGAGACCCGTGGGAGACCAGGTGCGCGACCCCCGCTACGACATCCTCTTCGAGCCGGTCCGGATCGGCCCGCTCGTCGCGAAGAACCGCTTCTTCCAGGTTCCCCACTGCAACGGCATGGGCTACCGGGACCCGACGGCGCAGGCCGAGATGCGACGGGTCAAGGCGGAAGGCGGGTGGGCCGTCGTCTGCACCGAGGAGGTGGAGATCCACCCCACCTCGGACATCACCCCCTACATCGAGCTCCGGCTGTGGGACGAGGGCGACATGGCATCCCTCGCGCGCATCGCCGAGGCGATCCACGAGGGAGGTGCGCTCGCCGGGATCGAGCTCGCGCACAACGGGATGAACGCGGCGAACCTGACGAGCCGGGAGGCGCCCATCGGTCCCTCGCCCCTACCCGTGGTGACGTGGGCGCACGACCCGGTGCAGGCGCGCATGATGGGGCAGGCGGACATCGCCGCGCTCCGGCGCTGGCACCGCCTCGCCGTGCGGCGCGCGCTCGAGGCAGGTTACGACCTCGTCTACGTCTACGCGGGCCACAGCCTGAGCGTTCTCCAGCACTTCCTCTCGCGTCGCTACAACCAACGGAGCGACGCATACGGCGGGTCGCTCGAGAACCGCGCGCGCCTGCTCGCGGAGATCCTCGAGGACACCCGGGAGGAGTGCGAGGGGCGTGCGGCGGTCGCGTGCAGGCTCAGCATCGCAGAGGAAGGTCCAGGCTCCGGGCTCGGTCGCGAGGAAGCAGCGGACGTGGTCTCGCTCCTCGACCACCTGCCGGACCTGTGGGACTTCGTGCTCGGGACCTGGGAGGCCGACTCGCCGTCGTCGCGCTTCTCCGGCGAGGCCGCCCGGGAGCCGCTCCTCGCCGGGCTCAAGCAGCGCTCGGCGAAACCTGTCGTCGCGGTGGCCTGGCTCACCTCTCCGGACACGATGGTCCGCCTCGTGCGCAGTGGCGTCGTGGACCTGATCGGGGCGGCGAGGCCCTCGATCGCCGACCCGTTCCTGCCGGCCAAGATCGAGCAGGGTCGCCAGGACGACATCCGGGAGTGCATCGGCTGCAACATCTGCGTGTCCGGGGACATGACCATGGCGCCCATCCGCTGCACCCAGAACCCTGCGATGGGGGAGGAGTGGCGTCGCGGCTGGCACCCCGAGCGCATCCGCCCCGCAGCCTCGGAGGCTCGGGTTCTGGTCGTCGGCGCTGGGCCGACCGGACTCGAGGCCGCGCGCGCCCTCGGACAGCGCGGCTATCCGGTGCTGCTCGCAGAGGCCGGTCGCGAGCTCGGCGGGCGGGTGGTCGCCGAGGCCCGTCTGCCGGGGCTGGCTGCGTGGCGGCGAGTCGTGGACTGGCGCCTCGGCCAGCTCCGTCGCTACGACGGAGTCGAGGTGGCCCGCGAGAGCCGTCTCGACGTGGACGACGTGCTCGGGAGTGGGTTCAGTCACGTGCTGGTCGCAACGGGTGCTCGCTGGCGGGCCGACGGTGTCGGCCGGTGGCACACGAGCGGGCTCCCGATCGCCGACGATGTCGTCGTGGTGACCCCGGACGATCTCTTCGCCGAGGGCGCCTCCCTCGGCGCCGGCCCTCGGCGGGTGGTCCTCTTCGACGACGACCACTACTACCTCGGCGGGGTGCTCGCCGAGCTGCTCGCCGCTGCGGGGCACGAGGTCCGCCTGGTCACGCCCGCGCCGGTCGTCTCGGCCTGGACGGCGAACACGCTCGAGCTCGACGGGATCCAGCGGCGGGTCCGCCGTCCGGGCGTGACCGTCGAGACCACCACCGCCCTCGTCGCAGCGGGGGGCGGGGAGGCCACGCTGGCGTCGGTGTACACCGCCGAGGAGCGGCGGGTCCCGATGGACGTGCTCGTGCTGGTCACGGCGCGCCTCCCGGTCGACGAGCTGGCCGCCGGGCTCGAGGCGGTGCGACCCACCTGGGGAGAGCATGGGCTGCGCTCGGTCACCGTTGCAGGCGACGCGTGGGCGCCG
>JAJYGW010000090.1 GCA_021790615.1 Actinomycetes bacterium
AGATGGCTGACCCTGCCCGGCCCGGCAGGGGGGACGGCGAGGGCGCCGGCGGCGGCGAGGGCGGCGGCGACGCCGGGGCCGGGGCCGGGGCCGACGGAAGTGTCGCGCTGAGACTCCAAGAGGCCTCCGCGCGCTTCGGTGCCTCCTGCTGGGTGGAGCGCCAGCTCTTCGGGCTGATCGGGACGTGGGCTGGTGCACCCGGGTTGCCTGACGAGGCGCAGGTCTTCTGCTTCGAGGCGAGCGCCCAGCACGCGTGGCACGCCGAGCTGTGGGAGGCCCGCCTGCCAGTGCTCGCCGGGGTCGACCGGGAGCGGCTGGCTCGGCCGGTGGGCCCGACGGCGGAGTCTCTGCTCGCGCGCCTCGCTCCAGGGCCAGGGGTCTCTGGCGGCGACGATGTCGTCGCAGGCCGCCGCTTTCTCGTCGGGCTTGCCCGGGTGGTGCTGCCGCTCCTCCTCGTCTCCTACCGGAGGCTCGGACGGCGCCTCACCCCGGTCTCGGACGGACCGGCCATCCGGGCGCTCACCCTGGTGCTGCGGGACGAGGAGGAGGAGCTGGCGACCGTCCAGGCCATGGTCGACGCCACCTTCAGCACGCCCGAGCTGGCGCAGGAGGCGTCGGAGTGGGCCCGGACGCTCGGTGAGGCAGCGCTGTCGGCACAAGGTGGGTTGCACGCCGGGGAGAGCCAGGGCCTCCTTCCCTGGTCGGAGGTCGACGCAGCCTGGTGAGGAGGAAAGGGAGGGAGGCACTTGACCTCACCTGTAAAATCATCTCACCGGCGGTGTGCGCCCGCGTACCGTGACGTGCAGCAGTCGCCGCAGTCCATGCGGGGCCGGCGAGCATGCCAGGAGTGCAGCCGCCAGCGAACCTACTACACCGGAAGGCTCGGGACAGGTTTTGGCGAAGGAACGCATCGAACGGGACGACGAGGACCTCGTACGTCTGTACCTCACCGACATCGGTCAGTACCCCCTGCTGACCAAGGACGACGAAGTCCGCCTCGCTCAGGCGATCGAAGCCGGCCGGGAGGCAGAGGAGGAGGTCCACAAGGCTCCCAAGGCGCTGCCGGCCCCCAAGAAGCGGGAGCTGCGGCGCGTGATCAACACCGGCGAACGAGCGCAGCAGACGTTCGTCCAGTCGAACCTCCGGCTGGTCGTCTCGATCGCCAAGAAGTACCAGGCCTCAGGCCTGCCGCTGCTTGACTTGATCCAGGAGGGCAACCTCGGGTTGATGCACGCCGTCGAGAAGTTCGACTGGCGCAAGGGGTTCAAGTTCTCGACCTACGCCACGTGGTGGATCCGTCAGGCGATCACCCGAGGCATCGCCAATACCGGGCGCACGATCCGGCTCCCCGTGCACGCCGGCGACACCCTGGCACGCGTCCAGAAGGCGCAGGCGCGCCTCGAGCTGAAGCTCGGCCGGCCGGCGACCTTGGCCGAGCTCGGCATGGAAGTCGAGATGCCCGAGGACAAGCTGATCGAGGCGCTGCGCTTCCGGGCGGAGCCGCTGTCGCTCTCCGAGCCGCTGCGTGAGGACGGAGACGCGGAGCTCGGCGACGTCGTCGAAGACCGGTCTGCCGAGTCGCCCTTCGAGGTCGCGGCGGTGTCGCTGCTCCCCGAGGAGATCGGGCGCCTTCTCTCCCCGCTCGACGAGCGCGAGCGCGAGATCCTGCGGCTGCGCTTCGGCCTCGACCGAGGCGAGCCGAGGACGCTCGAAGAGGTCGGGGAGTACTTCAACCTCACTCGAGAGCGCATCCGTCAGATCGAGGCTCGGGCGATGTCGAAGCTCCGGCACCCGTCGTCGGACACTGGCGCCCGGGACCTGCTCACCGTCTGAGGGCTACGATCGGAGCATGAAGAAGCTCCTCATCCTCGCCCTGCTGGTCGCCGCTGGCGTTGTCGCCGCACGTCGGCTCCGCCCAACCTGAACCACACAGCCTGAACCACACAGCCTGATCTGCCCAACCTGGTCCGCTCTGTGCGAGCGGGCAGTGCCTTCGTCGGGGCGCGACGGAGGTGCTCAGCGCGCGTGGCGCAGCGCCGCGAGCGCCCAACCGGACGCAGCTGGCCTGCGTGGCCCCTCCGGCGGAGCGGCGGCGCGGGTGCGCCTGCGACGTTTCCCCCGGCGGGCGTGCCTGCTGCGGCTGCGCCACCACAGCGCTGCAGCCCCGGCTGCCAGCGCGAGACTGGTCGTGAGCAATGGCGTGCGCACGGTCATCCGGTTGCGCAGCCGTACCGGCTTGGCGAATTGGCGAGTCTCCCACCCGCGCTCGCGCGCCACCCTCGCGAGGGCCCGGTCTGGGTTCACTGCGACCGGGTGCCCGACCGTCTCGAGCATCGGGAGGTCGGTCGCCGAGTCCGAGTACGCCCACGACTGGGAAAGGTCGACGTCCGCGCGGGCCGCGAGCGCCCGGATCGCCTCCGCCTTGCCGTCGCCCGACGCGTAGAAAGCCATCCTTCCCGTGTAGCGGCCGTCGTCGTCGACTTCCCCGGACGACGCGATCGCGCCGTCCGCGCCGAGGAGCTCGGCGAGCGGCAGGACGATCTCCTCGGGTGACGCCGAGACCAGGTAGACGCGGTCTCCGGCGCGGTGGTGCACC
>JAJYGW010000413.1 GCA_021790615.1 Actinomycetes bacterium
CGGGGCTGGATCTCGGCTCTGCGGATGAGGGCGAGATCGCGGCTTTCGTCCGCGGCTACCGCGGTCAAACGGGGACGGGATCAGCCGTCGGCTGAGGATCATCGCGATGTCTTACTTACGCGCGTCCCGGCCGCTCGTTCCCTTACCGCCGGCTTATCTGGGCCTTCGCGCTCGCTCTCCTTTGGCTGGTCGCGGCATCACCTGTCCTCACGACGTGCTCGCCCTCCGGGGCGCTGCGCTTCCGATCCGGCCGTTCGAGGGACCTCGAGATCGTCGTGCTGCGCCACGAGCTGGCTATCCTCGTCGGCAGATGGCGCGCCCCGAGCTCTCCGACGCCGATCGGGTCTTTCTGGCTGCGGCCTCTCGTGTCCTGCCCGAAGACGCTGGACCAGCTTCTTCATCACGCCCGAGACCCTGCTGCGCTGGCACCGTCGCCTGGTAGCGCGACGCTGGACGTACCCGCGGCGGGGTCTCGGTCGCCCGCCGATCGATCCCGGCGTCGCCGCGCTGGTGGTCCGGCTGGCACGGGAGAACCCCCGCTGGGGATACCTGCGCATCCAGGGAGAGCTCGGAGGTCTGGGCATCCGGATCTCGGCCACAACGGTTCGTCGGGTCCTCGCGAGAGCCGGGCTCGACCCTGCCGGGCGCAGGTTCGGTCAGTCCTGGCGGTCGTTCCTCCTGTCCCAGGCGGCGGGCATCCTTGCGACGGACTTCCTCACCGTCGACACCGTGTTCTTCCGGCGCCTGTACGTGCTCTTCTTCATCGAGCTCGACACCCGCCGGGTGCACCTGGCCGGGGTCACGGCCCACCCGACTGCGGCGTGGGTCACCCAGCAGGCGCGCCCTGGCCATTCGGACGGGCGACGTCCTGTCCGATCGGAAGTTCCTGATCCACGATCGTGACGCGCTCTTCGCGGGGTCGTTCGACGCAGTGTTCCGCTCGGAATGCCTGCGGGTGATCCGGACCCCGCTACGGGCGCCCCGGGCCAACGCGATCTGCGAACGCTGGATCGGCTCCCTCCGCAGGGAGTGCCTGGACTGGATCCTCATCGTGCACCGCCCCCAGCTCGAAGGGGTGTTGCGCGAGTATGTCGGCCACTACAACGCGCACCGGCCACACCGCAGTCTAGGGCTCCGGGCTCCGGAGGCTAGGCCGACCCCGCTCGCCGTGGCCCGCGCGTCGCCACGCCAGGTCCAGCGCCGCGACCGTCTCAGCGGGCTGCTCCACGAGTACGAGCTCGCCGGGTGATTGCCGCATAAAGGCACCCCACACAGGGTCCCGTATCGGTAGACGCGTGCCTCCAAGCGCCCGTCCTCGACTAGGCGTAGGACAGTCGAGCGATGGAGCCCAAGGAGCGCGGCGACTTGGTCGGAGGTGAGGAACTGCTCGTTCGGTTCCATGCGGGGACCGTGGCGAGCTGGCGGATCACGTCAAGTGAGCGGAAGGGGTGCCAGACATCGAGTACGAGGTGTGGGCTGTGACTGAACCTTCGCGGGACAGCGACCCCGACACGATTGAGGGGCTTCTCAGGGCCAGCAGTCTTGTCCTATCATCCGGTCGTCCGTACAACTCGATCGGGACACGCATGGCAGAGTTGGGACAACGGTCCACCCTCGAGCGCAGACACGGCGTCGCACTCTATGCGGCACTCGCCGAGCAGCTCGAGGCGCTGATCCATTCGGCGGGACTGCGTCCGGGCGACGCCCTGCCGAGCGAAGCCGAGCTGCAGGTGCGGTTCGCCGTCAGCCGGGCCACGGTGCGTCAGGCGCTGTCCCAGCTCGAACGGGCAGGCGCGATCGAGCGCCAGCAGGGACGAGGCACGTTTGTGGCGCTGCCCCCTATGGAACGCGCCTTGCCTGATCTCACCGGCTTCTCGGAGCACGTCTACTCGCGGGGCATGCGGCCGTCGAGCCGCCTCGTGGCGTTCACCGCAGTGGTGGCGGACGCGACCGGGGACAGTCGCTTCTATGCCCCGGGTACGTCGCTCGCCCGGATCGTCCGGGTGCGCTGCGCCAACGACATTCCCGTAGGCGTTCACACGGTGTATCTGCCGCTTGATCTGGCGAACCGGATCGGCTTCCGGGAGGAGGTGCTGCGAACAGACAGTTCCGTGTCGCTCTATGCGCTACTCGATCGGGCAGGCGCTCCGCTCGCACGGGGCGACGAGCACCTGACCGCGCGCGGGGCTGACGTGAGCGAGGCTCACCTGCTCGGCGTGCGCTCCGGCACGCCGGTCATGAGCGTGCTCAGGAAGTCGTATGACCCCCAATCTCTGTTGGTCGAAGTGGTTCGCGCGGTCTATCTGGGCGACAAGTACGACTACGTCGTACAGCTCGACCGGCACGCGGGCGACACCGGGACCGGGGGTCTCGTCACGGCCGGAGGCCGTGGGAAGCAGGAGGAGGAGTCGACAGAATGAAGGAAGACAAGCGTCGTCTCCGGTGGCTGGGGGGTGCAGTTTCGCTTGCGCTCGCACTGAGTGCGTGCACCAGCGCTGCCACCCCTTCTCCGGCCCCACCGACATCCGCTCCGCCGGCGTCGCAGGCCGCAACGATGGCGCCGTCGGCGGCGGCGTCCGCGGCTGCCTC
>JAJYGW010000303.1 GCA_021790615.1 Actinomycetes bacterium
CTTCTGGCCGACGTAGCGGGTGTGCAAGAAGCGCTCGAAGGCCTCCGCCGCGTTCAGCCGGTCGAGCACATGACGCTGCTCGCCGGTGCCGAGCGTCGCAGGAACGCCTTCCACGTGCTCCTGGATCCAGCGCTTCTGCTCGGGGTCCTGGATGTGCATGTACTCGACCGTCAGCGTCCGGCAGTACGCATCACGCAGGATGTCGAGCGCCTCGCCCAGCGTCATCACTTCGCGGCCTGCCAGCCCGTCGACGAAGAACTCGCGGTCTAGGTCCCAAAGCGTCAGTCCGTAGGTGAGGGGATCGAGCTCGGGGTGCAAAGGCGGCGCCTCGGCGGCGAGCGGGTCGAGATCGGCGATCAGGTGCCCGCGTACGCGGTACATGTTCACGAGGTTCTGCACGTGCACCTGCTTCGCAAGGTGGTGGCGCACGTCGCCGGGGGGGTTCACGTCCGGTCGCCAGTGGACCGGCTCGTAGGGCACATCCATGGACGAGAACACGTCCTCGTAGAAGCCATGTCCTCCGGTCAGGCATTCGGCGACGTAGGCGAGGAACAGGCCCGACTCCGCTCCCTGGATGATCCGGTGGTCGTAGGTAGAGGTCAGTACCACCGCCTTGCCGACACCGATGGAGGCGAGCGCCCTCGGGTCGGCCGCCTGCAGCTCGGCGGGGAACCCGATGGACCCCACGCCTACGATCACGCCCTGTCCGGGCATGAGCCGCGGGACCGACTGAACCGTCCCCAGGGTTCCCGGGTTGGTTAGCGTCGCGGTCGCACCGGTGAAGTCGTCGGGCGTCGCCTTGCCCGTATGAACCTTGCGTACCAGCTCCTCGTAGGCGACGAGGAAGGAGCGGAAGCCGAGCGAACCAGCGTCCTTCACCACCGGCACGAGGAGGCTCCGTGAGCCGTCGGAGCGCTCCACGTCGACCGCCAGTCCAAGTCCTATTGCCGCGTGGTGGACGACCCCGGGAGCGCCTTTGCCGTTGGCGTCCTCCACGTAGGAGGAGCTCACGGCCGGCACCCTTTGCAGGCCCTTCACCACTGCGTAGGCGATCAGATGAGTGAAGCTGACCTTCGTCCCGGACGTACGCGCCAGGTGGCCGTTCAACACGGAGCGGTTCACCTCGAGGAGCTTTGCCGGGACGCTGCGCACGCTCGTCGCAGTGGGTACGGACAGGGAGGCCTGCATGTTCGAGGCAAGCCGCGCCGGCGCGCCCCGGAGCAGCTCGGCCTGCTGCGCAGCTCGTGCCGGAGCCGGGGCAGTGGCCGGGGCCGGGGCCGGGGCAGTGGCCTGGGCCGGGGCCGGGGCAGTGGCCTGGGCCGGGGCCGGGGCAGTGGCCGGGGCAGTGACCGGGGCCGGGGCCGGGCCCGCGAAGAAATCGCGCCAGCTCTCGCTCACGGACATGGGGTCCATGCGGTACTGCTCCGCCATGTCGTCGACCAGCCAGGCGTTCGGACCGAACGCTCCCGCGTGAGAGCCGTCCCATCTAGTGTCTTTTCCTGCCTGCTCGGTGAGAGGATCGTCCATTGGGTTGGAGCCTATCGGGAAGCCTGTAGGGTCGCGCCGTGCCAGGCAGCCGGATTCACGCCACACGAGAAACCCTGTTCTCGATCGAGCACCACGCCACAGCAGGCGGATCCGATCCCGCACTGCTCGTCGTGCTCGTGCATGGATCCCTCGACCGCGCTACCAGCTTCACCAGAGTGCTTCGCCGGCTCGGCGACATGCACGTGATCGCCTACGACCGCAGGGGATACCACCGCTCGCGCTCGACAGTGGCCCCGGCAGGACCCCCGGCCGAGCTTTCCGGGCACGTCGACGACCTTCTGGGGATCGTCGACGGGAGACCATCTGTGGTCGTCGGCCACTCCTACGGCGGGGACGTGGCCATCGGAGCGGCCATTCTCGATCCTGCAGCGGTAAGGGCCGTCGTGGCCTACGAACCACCCCTTCCCTGGTGCGAGTGGTGGCCACAGCGCTCCCGGGCTCCCCTCGACGGCGAGGACCCGACGACGTTCGCCGAAGGCTTCTTCAAGCGCATGGTAGGAGAAGCGGCCTGGGATCGTTTGACCGAGCGCGACCGCGACGAGCGGCGCGCGGATGGGCCGGCGCTCCTGGCCGAGCTTGCGGGTATCCGCCGGGGAGGCGTTCCTTTCGACCCTGCCTGGATTACCGTGCCCGCCGTGTTCGGCCGAGGAGGCAAGTCCGTGCCCCACCACAGGCGCGCGGCCGCCACACTTGCCGCCGGCGCTCCCTATGGAGAGCTCTTCGAGATACCCGGCGCAGGCCATGGCGCTCACCTGAGCCATCCCGAAGCCTTCGCCCAGATGGTGCGCCTTGCCCTCAGGCGTGCCGGCGAGCGCGCCACGAACCCGCTGCCACCATGAACCGCCCGGGCAAGAACCGCCCGCGCAAGAACCGCGCTCGCGCGACGTTTCCCTGTTGCTGGCTTGCACCCGACCGGTCCAGCGCCCTCCGCCAGCCGGCTCGGTCGGGTGACAGGCCGCTTTCTCCACGCGGCCATCAGGCGCTGCCCTGTGGTGGTGGGTCTGGGCGCGGTGGGTCTGGTCTGGGCTGGTCTGGGCTGG
>JAJYGW010000224.1 GCA_021790615.1 Actinomycetes bacterium
GAAGTGGCCGAAGCAGTCCGCTGGCTCGCGCTCGACGCCCCGGAGTGGATGAGCGGCGCCATCCTCGACTGCAACGGCGCCTCCTACCTGCGGACCTGATCCCTCGGGTTCGCCACGGTGGGCGGGACCCGAGCGGGAGCCCGCTCCCTGGGCCATGATGGGGGCCACCCGACGGGGATCGCCGCCCATCGCCGCGCAGGCGGAGCGGAGCCGACCCCCGCCGGCCCCGTGTGGGTCGGCTGGAAACCAAGGAGGCCTCGTGACGGACGTCGGCAGTGGTGGGGGCATCGACCGGGTTGCCGAGGCTCGTCTCGCGGAGTCGTCGAGGCTGTTCACCTCGGACCTCTCGACGGCGGAGTTCGGGCTCCTCGAGCACACCGGCTTCGAGCCCGTCGACTTCGTGATGGGGGTGAGCGTCTTCCACATCGGCTTCCAACCACCTCGCGGACTGGCCGCCGGCGAGTATCAGGTGCTGACCCAGGCGATGTACACGGCCCGTGAGAACGCGCTCAGCCGACTCGTCGCCGAGGCTGCCAAGGTTGGTGCCGACGGTGTCGTCGGCGTTCGTCTCGGCTACCACAGCCACGGCGAGGACTCGATCGAGTTCACGGCACTCGGAACCGCGATACGCCACACCGGCGGTGGCCCGCAGGGCGCGGCCGCACCCGCACCCCCCGGCGGCTACCGACGGCCAGACGGACAGCCCTTCACGAGCCACCTCGACGTGAAGGACTTCTACCAGCTCCTCACGGTCGGATGGTTCCCGGTCGCGTTCGTCCTCGGGGTCTGCGTCTACCACGTGGGCGTCCAGGGGTTCCGCCAGACGATGCGGCAGGCCTTCGTGAACGCCGAGCTCCCGCAGTGGACGCAGGCTTTCTACGACGCACGCGAGATCGCGATGGCGCGCCTGCAGGCGGAGGCCGAGCGCGCGGGTGCCGGCGGGGTGGTCGGCGTCTCGAGCGTGACCTCCGAGTGGGTCTGGGGGGGCCACACCCTCGAGTTCTTCGTCTCCGGCACCGGCGTGCGCCGGATCGGCACCCGGCAGGCGAGCCCACCGGCGCTCGTCGTGCCGGTCTGAGGCACCGCCTTCACCACGGCGGGAGGCCCTCAGGTCAGGGAGCTGCTCAGGTCAGGCCGGGCTCGGGTTCGGGGGGCCCAGGCCAGGAGTCCCCGGGTCAGGAAGGCGCTCAGGTCAGACGGTCGAGCCGATCCAGGATGACGCCCTCCCGGAGCGCCCACGGGCAGATCGCCATCTTCGCCAGGTCCAACAGGTCCATCGCCGCCTCGACCACCATCGCACCGGCGAGCAGCTGCCCCGCCCGGCCCGGCGAGACCCCGGGGAGCTTGGCACGGGCTGCCGCGGGCATCCCGGACACCAGCTCGACCACCTCCGCAGCCGCCTCTCGGGTGAGGATGCGCTCGGCATAGGGACCCTCGCCGTAAGGGGCGACACCGGCGACGCGGGCCACCGAGCGGATGGTCTTCGAGGTCCCGACGACCAGGTCCGCCTGGCCGGCCAGGGTGATCGGACGCACCTGCTCCGCGATCTCTGCGCGGACGTAGCGCCAGAGCGCCCGGCGCTCCGCCGCCGTCGGTGGGTCGCCGCGCAACCAGTCCCGCGTCAGTCGCCCCGCTCCGAGCGGCACCGAGAACGCCGCCGAGGGGCTCTCGTCGAGGCCGGTGGCGACCTCCAGCGACCCGCCGCCGATGTCGAGCACGAGCAGCTGACCCGCGCTCCAGCCGTACCAGCGGCGCGCCGCGAGGAAGGTCAGCTTCGCTTCTTCGCGCCCCGGGAGCACCTCGAGCTTCACCCCGGTCGCCTCGGCGACGCGAGCGAGGACGTCGTCGGCGTTGGCTGCCTCGCGGACCGCCGAGGTCACGAAGCCGAGCAGCTCGTGCGCACCGAGTGCCTCGGCCCGGTCCTGGAAGGCCGCGACCGCGTCGACCAGCGCCGCCGCGCCTGCTTCGCTGATCCGCCCGGCCTCGTCGAGCGACTCCGCCAGGCGGAGCTCTCGCTTCGCGCTCGACGCGGGGAGCGGGCGCGCGCCGCGGTGTGCGTCGACCACGAGGAGGTGGACCGTGTTCGAGCCGACGTCCAAGACCCCGAGGCGCATTGCTCCCATACTGTACGGCCGGGGTCAGCGCCTCACACGCGGGGAGGACCCGGGCACCGTCGCCGCCGCTGCGAGGAGCGCCTCCGGCTGCTCCCGCCGAAGGGGTGTTGCACCGTCCAGTCGCGCCGGCCCGGGCCGCGCGCCGCGAGGATCGCTGACCGTCCACACTCTGGCCTCGCTCACCCTCGTGGTCCCTCGTGGCGCTGGTGCCGCGCGCCTATGCGGGACCCGGCCCGAGGCGAGCGAGCTCCGCAGCTCGCTTGCGCACCTGCTCTGGGATCGGAGTCCCCACCGGACGCAGGTAGGCCGAGGAGTACGGGATCGTCTCCCTTTCCCTGACCACGAGCCAGCCGAGCTCCTGGTGGGAGAGCTCGCTGACGGCGATGGCGCTCAGGCCCCAGAGGCGACTGATGACCTGCTCGACCGCGTCGATCTCGTCGGGATCGAACCCCGAGAGGTCGGG
>JAJYGW010000353.1 GCA_021790615.1 Actinomycetes bacterium
GGGCCGGGCCGTCGGCATCGGGGCCGACGCGCCCGGTTCGCGGCGGACGTCGAGGTCGCCCCGATCGCCAGGGCCTCGGAACCGCTCGGGCGCGCCGAGACGATCTCGGTGTGCGCGGTCGTGCTGCTGTGCATGGTGGCGATCGCTGCCAGCCATCAGCTCACGCCGTTCATGGTCGTGGGGGCGCTCGTCGCGCTCTGGCTCTTCCGGCGTCTGCGCGTCCGCTGGCTCGCTGCTGCGTCGATCGTCATCGCCGTCGGCTGGATCGCCCTTGCGGCCCGGCAGTTCATGGCCTACAACCTTCCGGCGCTCTACCAGGGCATCGGTCATTTCTTCGCCAACGCGACGGTCAATCAGTACAACGCCGGCCAGGCGAGCCCTGACCAGCTGCTCATCGGCCAGGTGGATCGCGTCTTCACGGGCCTCGTCATCGTCCTTGGCCTCCTCGGCATCGTGCGGCGGTGGCGTCAGGGACGCCTGCGCGAGCTGTTGCCGGCGCTGCTGCTCGTGATCGTCCCGGGCGGTGCGCTCGGTGCGAACAACTACGGCGGCGAGGTGGTCTTTCGCGTGTATCTCTTCGCCCTTCCCTTCCTCGCCTTCTTCGGGGCGACGCTCTTTGAGTCCACCGGCCAGAAGGCGCTCGGCTGGTTCCGCAATCTGGCGCGGGCGGCCGTCGTGTTCTTGATGCTCGGCGGCTTCCTCGTCTCGTACTACGGCAAGGAGCGCTCGAACTATTTCCCGCCCAAGGAGGTGCAGGCGGTCGAGGCGTTCTACCGCCAAGCGCCGCCGGGCTCGCTCGTGATCACCGCGGACGGCAACATCCCCTGGCCGCTCGAGGGCTACAACACCTACCGCAACTATCTCTTCGCCACCGGGAGCAAAGCGTCGGTGCGCGAGATCGTGCGCCACCCGGTGCGGACGTTGTCGCTCGACCTGTCCGGGCCCGAGCCCTCCTACCTCGTGTTCGCCACGAGCGACGCGTACTCCGTCGAGATGACGGGCGCGCTCCCCAAGGGCGCATATCACCACATCGAGGCGGCGGTGCTCGCCTCGCCACGCTTTCGGGTCGTGCTGGCCAACCCCTACGTCGTCGTCGTTACCCGCCCTGGGACCACGAAGAGCGCGCCACGGGTCGTCGCCGGTGCCGGCGGTTCTCGGACCGCACGGCGGTGACCGGGCCGTGAGCAAAGAGAGGTCAGGAGCTCAAATGGATCATTCCCGCCCCTCGGTCGCCAAGAGCGCCGCCGCCTTCTTCTATGGCTGGGTGGTGCTCCTCATCGTCAGCGTCGGGGCGCCGGTCCCACTGCGGACCCTTGCCGTGTTCTCCTTCGCCGCACTTGGGCCCGCCTTCGCGTTACGTCGGGTCCTGCCGAGACGCGACCGCCTCGAGCGGCTGGTGGTCTCGGTGGCGGTGAGTCTTTGTGTCGCCGTCGTCATCACACTCGTCTTGGCGATCGGTCACGTCTTCAGCGCCCGACTGGCGATTGCCTGCATCGCCGCTTTCGATTCGCTCGCGGTGATCACGGATCTCGTCCTCGGCAGCCGGCCCGCTGAACTGGCGACCACGACCGAACGCCGCTGAAGCGGCCGTTCGGCCCTTTCTCAAGAGGACTCTGGTCACTGAGGAGCGACATTGGTCCCTTGGGCGAGCCGGTCGGATTCGGCCACACTGACACCAGGTGCGCTCGCCGTTCGCCAGTCCCCGGTGCGGCGGCGAGCGCCAACTCGCCCGGGCTGCCACGCCCCCGGAAGCCCGGGGCGGCGGTGGCCGGAGGCGTCGGCAGAATGCCGCCTCCGGCCACCGCGTGACCTTCTTGTCGCTCGGGAGCCGCGAACGCAGGGTTCGCGCCCTGGGGCCGCGCGTGCGCCGGGTCCCCTAGCATGCTGCCGTGTGCAGCGCGCGGGAAACCGGGGAGCAGCCCACAGGCTCGCCACCTGCACCTGAGCAGGCGGGCCAGCGGTCCGGCGGGCGCTTTGGGGCCGGAGAGATGGCCGACGTCATCGCCGGCCATGATTGGACCACGAGCACGCTCGGCCCGCCCGAGCACTGGCCGGCGCTGTTGCAGACGCTCGTGCGGATCATGCTCACCTCGCGTTTTCCGATGTGGCTCGGGTGGGGCGAGGACCTCACCTTCTTCTACAACGAGGCGTATGCCCGCGACACGCTCGGCGTGAAGCACCCCTGGGCGCTCGGCCGGCCCGCCTCGGTGGTCTGGTCGGAGATCTGGCAGGACATCGGGCCGCGCATCGACTTCGTTCTGCGACACGGCGAGGCGACCTGGGACGAGGCCCTGCCGCTCTTCCTCGAGCGGAGCGGCTATCGCGAAGAGACGTACCACACGTTCTCCTACAGCCCCGTGAGCGACGCGACCGGTGCGCCGCTCGCGATGTTGTGCGTGGTGAGCGAGGAGACCGACCGCGTGATCGGGGAGCGCCGGATGGCGACGCTCCAGGCGCTCTCCTCGGACCTGTCGGGGCAACGAAGCGAGGAAGGCGTCTTCGAGGCGGTCGATCGCCGGCTACGGGAGAACCTGCGCGACCTCCCTTTCACACTCACCTATATCTTCCGCCCCGAT
>JAJYGW010000142.1 GCA_021790615.1 Actinomycetes bacterium
CGGCCAATCCAGGGTTCCCCGCAGTTGGGCGTCACACCGCTGGCCCATACTGGCCAGCGAGTTCTGTCGTCGTGGTTGATCGACTTCTGTCGACAACTCGCCGTCGGGAAGGCGGGATTCGAACCCGCGGCCTCAGCGTCCCGAACGCTGCGCGCTAACCAAGCTGCGCCACTTCCCGTGGCAGCTCAGCCTATCCGACGCGAGCCGACCCGCTCGACCCACTTCCCACCGCCGGCGCGTCGCCGGCTGCCCCCGCATCGAGCGGGCGAAACGCCTCGTCCTCGTAGCGACCACCGGCCAGCAGCGACGTGGCCGCCCGGCGCAGGCGGATCGGGTCGAGTGGCTTGACCACCCAGCCCTCCGCGCCCGAGCGGCGTGCGAGGAAGACGTCCGCTCGTCGGTCGAGGAGCATCAACACCGGCACGTAGGGTGCGCGCCCGCCGGACTCCTCGAGCCGGAGGTCCATGCAGATCGCCATCCCGCCCATGCTGCCCACCTGCAGGTCGGTCACGACCAGGTTCGGCTCGTGCGCGAGCACGGTGGGACGAACCAGGTGGCCGTCGTCGACCTCCATGACCTCGAAACGCTCGCTGTCGAAGACCGAGCGGACCTCCTCGCGCACCTGCGGCGAGTCGCTGACCACGAGCACCCTGTCCACACCGCGAGGATAGGCGGACGGGGTGCGTGGGTACGATGCCAGGGGTGCCGGAACCGCCTCCGTGAGAGCGCGAGGCGAGGAGCTTCCACCCCGCCGAGAAGACCGCGGCGCTGCGAGAGACGGAGGAGGGTTCGTGCTCGAGATCAAGGTGGACCAAGTCGACGGCTATACGATCTGCCGTCCGATCGGGGAGCTCGACGCCTTCACGGTGAGCCAGTTCCGCCAGACCCTCGCCGAGCTGGCACCCTCGCCGCGACTCCTCATCGACATGTCCGGTGTGCCCTTCGTCGACTCCGCAGGGCTCGGGGCGCTGATCGGAGGGATCCGGCGCGCCCGCGAGCTCGGAGGAGACGTCGCCGTGGCGTGCAACCGGCCGCCGCTCACCAGACTGCTCCGCACCACGGGCTTCGACCGCATCGTCACCGTCGCCGAGACCGTCGACGAGGCGGCGAGTGCACTGATGGCAGACCGCGAGCCGACCGCGTGAGGCTGGGGGTCGAGCCGACCGCGTGAGGCTGGGGGTCGAGCCGACCGCGTGACCTGGAGGGCGACCCGAGCCTCAGGACAGCTCGTTCGGTCGCCGACGCCCGGAGAGGTAGTCCGACAGCACCGCGAGCCCGTCGAGGTCGTGCACGTCCGCGGGAAGCAGCGGTACCTCGCACCTCGTCCCGGACACGGCCCGGAGCGCCTCGAGGGTCCCGGCCTCGTAGCTCGCGAGCGCCTCGAGCTCGAGCAGGTTCTCGATGAGCGGGCGCCAGTTGGCATCGAGGGACTCCGGCTCGGGGGCGGCGAGCGTCGGCGGGAGGAAGCGGGGCTGCGCTCGGTTGACCACGGTCGCGCCGATCCCGAACCCGGCACGGGCGAGCTCCGCCGCAAGCCATGCCGCTTCGGCCGCCGCCTCGGCCTGCGGCGTCGTCACGAGCACGAAGCGGGTGCTCGGCTCCCGTAGCAGCGCCTCCACCCGGGCGGCACGGCGCCGGAAACCGTCCTCCATGCCCTCGAAGGTCTCGAAGAACGCCACGACGTCGTCGACCACTTCCGTGCCGACGACGGAGGAGACGCTCCGGAGGAACGCGCGCAGCCCGATGCTGACCGCGCGGAGGTAGGTGGTCGTCGGCAGGACGAGGAGCCGGAAGATCCGGTTCTCGAGCAGGCGTTGGAGCCGCGCCGGTGCCTCGAGGAAGTCGACCGCGTGGCGTGCGGGCGGGGTGTCGACCACGACCAGGTCGAACGCGTGCTGCTCCGTGAGCTCGTAGAGCTTCTCCGAGGCCATGTACTCCTGGGTCCCGGAGAGCGAGCTGGACAGGTTCCGGTAGAGCCGGTTGCGCAGGATCGACTCCGCCTGCTCCTCGCTGGTCGCATAGCGCCGCACCAGCTCGTCGAAGGTCGCCTTCGCGTCCAACATCAGCGCCCAGAGCTCCCCGGGACCGGCCTCCTCCACCCGGGCGAGCTCGCCTGCGGCGGCACGCACCCCGAGCGCGTCGCCGAGCCGCCGGGCCGGGTCGATCGTGACCACGCAGACCTTCCGGCCGCGCCTCGCCCCCTCCAGGCCGAGCGCCGCCGCGGTGGTGGTCTTCCCAACCCCTCCCGCTCCACCACACACGAGGACCCGGGCGCGCTCCACGAGGTCCCCCACCGTCTCGCCGGCAGCCCGAGCCCGTTCCGCCGCGACCCCGCTCACGCCGGGGCCAGCTCCGCGATCCCGGCCGCCATCGCGTCCGCCAGCCTCCCGATCGGCCCGAGCCCCCGTGCAGGCCCGAAGAGCTGCGGCAGGAACAGTCGCGGCAGCGCCAGCGCTTCGGCGAGCCGCTCGAGCTGCGCCTCCTGGAGCTCGTGGCGACGCCGACGGTAGGTGGCGGCGTGGACCAGGGCGTCGCGCAGCTCCGGGGGGACGCCGGGCGCAGCCTCCCCCA
>JAJYGW010000177.1 GCA_021790615.1 Actinomycetes bacterium
TTCGCCCTGCCCCTGCCAGCGCGGTCGTAGCCGGGGTTTCGATCGTGGCGGCGAGTGCGGGCATCAGCTGGGTGAACGTCAGCGCCGACTACACGCGCTACCTCCCGAGGGACGAGGGAGCGCGCTCGGTCACCGGCTGGACGACCCTCGGGGGCAGCCTCCCGCTCTTCGTCCTCATCCTCGTCGGCTACGCGCTCTCGACCTCGGAGCCCGGACTGGCCGGCTCCCTCGACCCCATCGGGGCGCTGGGGTCGGCCCTTCCGGGTTGGGCGAGTCTCCCCTATCTCGGCGTGGCAGTCGTAGGGCTCTTGGCGCAGATGGTCATGGGCCTCTACTCCTCCGGGCTCGCCCTGCTGGCACTCGGGCTCCGCATCCCTCGCGCGCGCTCGGTGCTCTTCGAGGCGTTCGTGATCGTCTGCGCCGGAGGCTGGATGATGCTGGGCGGCCGAGACCTCCTCGGGTTCCTCGTCAGCCTCGTCGAGCTGCTCGCGTGCCCCATCGCCGCCTGGGCAGCGGTGTTCCTCGCCGACGCTGCGTTCCGGCGGGCAGAAACGACGGCGGCCACTCGAGGGTTGGCGACGGTCTCGTGGGCGGCCGGCACGATCGCCGGCCTGCTGCTCACGAGCTCGCCCATCTTCACGGGGCCTCTCGCCCGGGGCATCCTCGCCCGGAGCAGTCTCGGCTACTTCGTCGGCAGTGCCGTCGCAGCCGGACTGTTCGTCGCGACGCGGGTCGTCGCGAGGCGGGTCGTCGCGAGGCGGGTCGTCGCGACGCACCTCGCCCGGACACCGCACGGAGCGGCACCACCGCCAACCCGCGCGACCGGGAGCGCCCGGCCTGCCGAGGCCGACGCCGGATGAGGGTCCTCCCACACGTCCTTCGCGCTCCTCGATCACCCCCTGCAGCTCCCGGTCGGCGCGTGGGAGGGCCGTCGGGAAGCCGGCCCGCCTCGCTGCCCGGAACCGTCGACCCCAGGGGCCTCCGATCCCGGGGGGTCGGGCGTCCGGATGCGCTGAACTCCGTCGCGGCCGCGAAACCGCTCAGGCCGACCCCGCCGCAGCAGTGACGCTCGCCCCCCCGCCCCCGTCGCGCCGGCCGAGGCCGAGCACCCCTGCGGCGGCGAGGATCGCCGCCCCCGACACCGCGGCCACACCGACCCAGCCCCACGCCTCCCACGCGAGACCGGGCACGAAGCCGCCGACCGCGCCGGCGCTGTAGTAGCAGCTGAAGTAGAAGCTGGAAGCCAACCCCCTGTCGAACGTGGCTGCGTGGGCCACGCCGACCTGCATCGCCGTGACCCCGGCGAACATCCCGAGGGCGACGAGCGCCATACCGAGCGCCACCGCCGGCAGCGTCTCGGGGAGAGAGAGCACGATGCCGCCGAGCACCGTCGCGAGGCAGGCGAGCGCGACGCGCCGCCATCCCCAGCGGTCCACCCACCGGCCCGCCACCGGCCCGATGGCGCCGAGGACCCAGAGCAAGAAGATGAGGCTCCCGATCTCCGCTCCGAGCCCGAACGGTGGTGCCTCCAACCGGTAGGCGATGTAGGAGAAGAGGCCGATGAAGCTGAACAGCAACGCCGCACCACCGGCAGATGCCTGGAGCAGGCGCCGGCTCGCCAGCTGGCGCATCCGCGCCCCCCGTGTCACGCCAGCGCCCCTTAGAGCCGTCACGTCGGGGAGCGAGCGCAGCATCGTCCCCGCACCCAGGGCGGGCAGGACGGCCAACACCCCGAGCCCGACTCGCCATCCGAACGGACCCGCGAGGAGCGCCACCCCCACCCGCCCGATCAGCCCCCCGACCACGAGTGCCACCACGTAGTAGCCCATCGCCCTGCCACCGAGGCGGGGCCCGAACGCCTCGACGACGTAGGGGACCCCGACCGTGAGCAGCCCGGGCATGCACAGTCCCTGCGCAGCCCGGCAGGCGAGCAGGAGCGGGAAGCTCGGCACCAACGCCACGCCCACCGTCGGGAGGACGAGCAGCGCGCTCGCGAGGATGATCGCCGGGCGCCGGCCGTGCCGGTCCGACCACGGACCCCACAGCCACGCGCCGATCGCGACCGCAGCGACGGTCGCGGAGATCGTGAGCCCCGTCGACGCGGCCGACACGTGGAACGCCCGACCGAGCTGGGGCAGGATCGCCTGGGTGGAGTACATCGTGGCGAACATCCCCGTCGCTCCGAGGAGGAAACCCCCCATCCCGACGAGCCCACCCGGGCGGACATCGCCTCCGCCCCCCGGCCCGTGTTGCGCCGGCCCGGGGGGATGCACCACCCGTTCACGGTACTCGCGGACCGCTCGCAGGACCCCCGACAGCGTCCCAGGATGCTTGCGGCAGGGGTCCCCCTCCGGAGCCCGCCGCCCTCGGGGCAGAGCCGGGCTGGCCCGGTACCCACGCCCGCAGCGCGACAACATCGATGGGTACTCCATGTTACGTTGTGTTTAGCACTTGACGTATGTCTCGAAAGAACCCGCAGAGGTGGCGAAGGGCGGGGGCCACCACGAGAGAGGAGCTGCCATGGAGAGCGCCGCGAACCACGCGACGGACCGGGTGCC